>CAYSHQ010000028.1:0-12265 GCA_964430835.1 uncultured Lentisphaerales bacterium | reverse complement strand
CCTTGAAGTCCAGGCGCGGGGAACGCAGACGTGTCCGGCTCGGCAGGAGCCTCGCCCTCCCAGGCCTTGCGGCCGATGCATGCGCACGCCTTGGGCGGCGGCGGGTCCGGCGGCCCCGCCCTACCCGGGCCCAAACCTAGCACCTCACACCTACCACCTTCTCCCCGGCGGCCCCGCCACCCCGATCTCTGAAACCTGTGTTTCAGATGGCTCTCTTCCCTCCAGAGGCGCGCTGAACCCTGAACCCTGAACACTGAACCCTGAACCCTGAACCCTGAACACTGGCATCTGAGCCGTTACTCTTTCTCGCCTTTCGCCCGGGGCCTCAGTAGATCCGGCTGAGCTTTTTGATCAGGGTCACGGAGGGGATGGCGATGAGGAAGTAGGCGACCATCCAGGGGGGGAGCCCCAGGGCGGGGAGCCCCGGCACGATCCCCAGGAAGCGCACGGGGCGCATCCCCAACTGGATCCCCTCGATGGCATGCCCCGGGCCGAAGGTGGTCAGCTCGGGCGCGTAGTGTCGCTGACCGACCCGCAGATCCGTGCGGGCGGTTTGGTCCCGGTGGCGGATCTCCAGCGCATACGGCTCCGGGCGGGCGTCGGCCTGCACCTGCCAGGTGGCGCAGCCGCCCACCGTCTTCTTCTGCTGCTCCTTGCGGGTGACCTCTTTGCCGGTGGCCGGATCGGCCGCATGGACCGTGACGGTCTGCTCGATCTCGTCCGCCACGATCTGCTGGATCCAGTGTGGCTGGGCGGCGGTGGTCACTTCGCGCAGGCCCGCCTGGGGTACGAGGTGGGCCAGGTTGCCCACGGCCGACACCGGGAAGTAGGCTCGGACCAGCACGGTCTCGCCGGCCTTGGGCGGCACAAAGGCCAGGCGCTGGAAGCACCACGTCCCCAGAATGGCGATCGGCAGCAGGGCGACCAGCAGCGGCAGCCCTTCCTGACGCAGCGTGGTTAGGCCGATCATGTTGAACGTCAGGCGGTAGCGCTGCACGGCCGGCTGGTCCTTGGCCGCCTTGGCCGCGCGCATCAGTTCCTTCAGGCGCTGCTTATCATCCGCGCAGCGTTTCAGCAGCTCCTGATTGGTAGTAAACAAACGTGAGAAGGTGATGATGGAGCCGGTGCCAACGGCCACGATTACCAGCGTCAGGTCCATAGGGAGGCACAGCAGCCAGTTGAACAACGGGTCGGCGAGCGCCAGGATTGCCTGGTTCATCCATTCCAGCATGACAATTTTACTCCTTCAACATCGTAACCGTACCGCGGTTGCCATCGACGCGCAGCCGGGCGCCATCCTTGATCCGCTTGGTCGCGCCGGGGGAGACCACGGCGGGGATGCCAAAATCGCGGGCCACAATGGCGCCATGGGAGAGGACGCCCCCCTTTTCGACGATCAGGCCGCGGGCATTGACGAACAGGGAGGTCCAGCCGGGGTCGGTGGAGGGGCAGACCAGGATGAAGTCCGTGCCCAGGTCGCGGGTCTCGCGCGGGTCAAAGACGATGCGGGCCGTGCCCGTGGCGACGCCGGCGGAGACCGCCTCGCCCTTCCACTCCGTGGCGTTCTCGTATTTCTGCGGCAGCCCTAATTGATCGAGCTGGTTGGTATCGATCACATCGGGCATGTCCAGTCGCTGCAACGCCTGCCAGCGTATGCGCCGTTGGGCGGCAGCGGCCACCAGTTCCTCGCGCTGGTTTTCAAAGCGGGGCAACTCGTCGGCGTGCAGGAAGAAGATTTCGCGCCCGAGATCCCACCGGCGCGCCAGCTCCAGGATGGCGAGGCGGATCAGCTCGTACCCCATCATCAGGTAGTGCTTGCCAGATTCGCGATAGGCCAGCAAGGTTTGGGTTTGGCGGAGGTTGGCTGCCAGGCGCTCGCGGAAGGACGATCCGCCCCATTTGGCCAGGAGGGCGGGGAGCGTTTGTTCCGCTGCGAGGCGCTCGGCCGCATGGGCATGGTGCAACTTCTCAGGGGAATTTCCGCTGCGCAGCATGGCGGACAGCACGGAGTCGAGCTGCTTGGGGTTTTCGCGATAGCGCGCCTCGGAGAGTTCCATCTCGCCAACCGCACGGTGGCCGTAGGCGTCCAGGAAGTGCGCCATCGTCACTTCGCCGTGGGCCACCCGGTAGAGCATCTGGTTCTGGGCGACCGTGGTATCGCCATCCAGCCCCATGGTCAGGGTGCAGGCCAGTCGGCTCCCCTCCTCGTCGCCCATCAACTGCATCAACAGGGCGCGCAGTTCCGTGAAGGCCACGGCGCCGAAGAAACCGGGCTTGAGCGATTCCTTGCCGAACTCAGCCAGCACCCGGTGGCGGCGGTCCAGCAGCTCGGCGCAGACCTGAGCGGTATCCAGCTTGGAAAGGTCTTGCGACCGTTTGGCCTGCACATACGCCAGATAGGGGGGCAGCACGACGTGCTCGAACTGATCGCAAATCGTCTCGCGCAACCGTTTGGCCTCCCGTGATGAGCGCCACATGGTCCCCAGCATGGCGGGTAACCGCAGGAAGAAGAGGCCGTCGGCCTTCTCAGGCACGAAGTTGCTTGGTGCCTGATCGAGCGAGGTGTGGTCGCTGGCCAACGCTTCCAGGTCGTAGCGGAAGGGGCTGTCGCCCCAGAAGAGCTGTGCCACCCGGTCCGGATCGGCATAGATGCGCGCGCCGATCAATTCCAGGAACCCTTCCTGGCAGACTTGTGGCGAGGGTCGATAGCCCAGGTCATGGTAGAAGCGGCCGAAGCCGCCGGCGCCGCTCATGAACTGCTGTACAATATCCCAGGTTAGCGTCGAGGGGGCGCGCAGCGTCTCGCCCAGGTTGTGGGTCACCCAGAGCCGTCGGCGACCGGCCGCCATGGTCTTCAGGCGCTGGATTTCATCGAGTCGTCCCGCTTCCACATCACGGGCCACTTCCAGTCCGCGGATTGGCCGGCTCTGGAGCAGGGCGAAGCGCCCCTCGGCCCAACCCCATTCAATATCCACAGGGTGGCCGAAGTACTCCTCGATGCGATGGCCGATCTGGCAGAGCTCCGCGATCTGTGGGGGCGTCAAGCTGGCGGCCTTGGCATCGCGCTCCAGGGTGCTGCCGAGCGCCACCACGCGGTGACTCTTGTCGCCCAGAAACGCCTGGAACGAGCCAAAATCATGGCGGGGGACCAGGAACTTATCGGGGGTGACATCGCCCGAAACGACGGCTTCGCCCAGCCCATACGCCGATTCCAGGACCATGCGGTTGGCGGCCAGGTCGTTCGGATCCTGCGTAAAGAGCACGCCGGAGATCTCGGAAGGGAACATGGCCTGCACGTTGACGGCAGTGCCGATTACGCCGCGGATGTCGTTGCGCCGGCGATAGGCCAAGGCGCGCTCCGAGTTCCAGGAACGAAAGACGGCGCTGATACATTCGCACAGCACCATCCACGGATCGGTCGGGAAGGGGCGGCCAGTCTTCTCCCGATAGATCTTCAGGCAGGTATCCACCGAGCGGCGGTCGGCCTGGCGGAAATTGGCGGCCGTACCGAACTGTTCGGCGGGGAGCTCCGCTACGGTACGTGCAAACATCAGGATGAACTGGGTATAGACCGACCAGAACTCCGGCGGATGCCCCAGCTCGTGCGCCAGATCCGGATGCAGGCCGCAGTTGAGCAACGTGTCCATCATGCCGGGCATGGAGACCGCCGCGCCGGAGCGGACCGAAACCAGCAGCGGATTGCGGCCGCTGCCGAACCGCCGCCCCACATGCGATTCCAGCTTCTGGAGGTGGAAGCGGATCTGCTCTTCGAGGCCGTCGTGCCACTTCCCCCCGCTGTCGAAATAGGCACGGCAACACTCGGCGGTAATGGTGAACCCTGGCGGGACCGGCAGCCCGGCCCGGCTCATCTCGGCCAGCCCAGCCCCCTTGCCGCCCAGCAGTTCCTTGCTGGGGCGTTCCGCGTGCGGTGCCTCGTGGTGGTCGGGGTGGCCGAACGGGTAGACCCAGCGTGGTCCGCTCCACGTGAACGACACTACTTGCTTCTCAGGCATAGAAGGCCCTTCTTGTCCGTAGCAACATAGATCCGGCTATCCGCCATGACGGGGGCGCACGTAAGACGCCCCAGCCAGTCTGTCTTCATCCAGGAGCGTGGTTCCTCGCCGGAGGTTGAGCAAGCCATCAGGCCGCCTTTGGCGGCATAGACCAGCGCTTCCGGTGCGGCCAGCGGGGGGAAGCCGGGGACCACGGCGGCGATGGTTTTTTCCACGCGGCCGTCGGCCGGATCGATGATCACCAACTCCCCGGCGATGGTGGTATAGGCCAGCCGCTCTTTCATGAGCACCAGCGGCGCGGAGGGGGCGCCGCTGGCAGCTTGCCAGATTGGCGCGCCATCGGCCAGGCTGACGGCACGTACGCCGGTCGGGGAACCGAGGAAGATGGTCTGTTTGCGCAGCACCGGCGCCGCGGTCGGTGTCGCGTCCAGTGGCAAGCGCCAGAGTTCGCGGCCGCTGGCCCGGTCCAGGACGCACACCCCGGCCGGTTGCGCGGTCGCCAGCACGATCAACCCATCGCTGACCACGGGCATGCCCAACACGCGGCCGCAGGGAGCCTCCCAGCGGAGCTTCCGCGTCTTATCAAACGAGATCAGCCGCTCCCCATCGGCGAGCAGGCCGCCGTCGTCCGTCAGCACAAACTCGCCTGAGCCATCGGCTGAGACCGGCAACGTCCACTGCGTTTTGCCATCGGCGGCGGCCAGGCAGTGTAATTGACGGCCCTGGTCTCCTGGCTTGCCATCCACAAAGAAGACGCTGTTGCTGGTAGCGGCGGGGGAGAGCGACACGCCGTTGGTGGTGGCGGCAAACCAGAGTTCCTGCCCCTGCGCATCCTTATCGCTGGCGGCTTCGCGTAGGCACAGCAAGCCGTTGCGGCCGCTGGCGACCGGCACATACAGCACGCCGTTAAGGCAGGCCGGCGGGGCCGTGATGGTCATGAGCGGGGCCTGTTCCGCGCCTTCGGCGGGCGGGAAGCGCCAACCCAGCTTCCCTTTCTCGGGCAAGGGGCGTCCGTCGAGGCAGCCACCGCGCCCCGCGCCGCCACCAAAGCCGTCCCAACGTACTTCGAGCTGCTGTCCGCCTGGCTGCCCCAAGCAGAGCAAGCCATCCTGCTGCGAGCCGACATAGACATGGCCGCGCGCCACGGCTGGCGAACTGATAAACGGGCCGGTGAAACCGAGCCGGGCTTCCCAGACGCGCTCCAGGTCATCGCTGCGCAGCCCATACAACATGCCGCTCTCGGTTACCACATAGACGTGCCCGCCGCTGACGACCGGTGACGTGAGAATCGGGGCGTTGGCGTTCCATTTGCCCAGCAGTTTGCCGGCTGGCGAAAGGGCGTAGACGTAGCCGTCGCGCGCCCCGAAGAAGATCCGCTCCGGGGTAGCAGCCACGGCCCCGAGGATGACATCGGCGGCGAGGAATTTCCACTGTACGTCGCCGGTCTGCGCATTGAGGCACCAGACTTCGCCGGCGGCACCCAGCGTCTTCTCGGCCGCGGCTAACTCGGCTTCGCTCTTCCCGGCCTGCCGCAGCTTATCGAGTTCCTTGCGTTTGACCTCCTCGGCGGTCTCCACAAAGTTCCCGTTGCCCATGCCGATAATCACCGAGCCGTTGACGACCGTGGGCGGGCCGAAGACCGGATAGGGCGTCGCCACGCGCCAGAGCTGTGCGCCGGTGTCGGCGTTCAGGCAGATGATCCCATTGCCACCCATGCCCAGGCCCGCATACATTTTTCCGTCATGCACGGCAGGGGAGGTTTCGGCGTCCGGACAACGGGCCGTGGGCGCATGCCAGACCAGCACCGCTTTTCCCTGCGCGTCCGGCGCCAGCCGGAAACAGTAGTAGCCATCGTCGCCGGCACCCACGTAGACGCGGTCCTTGTAAATACAGGGGGTGGATTCGACATGGCTTTTCGTAGCGTAGGTCCAGAGCAGCTTGCCGCGCTGGGAGACGTCCAGGCAGACGATACGCGCGCTCTTAGTCAGGTGCAACCCTTCGCCGGCGACCAGATATTTGCCGGCCACCGAGGGTGAGGAGAAGGTGGCGAGATAGCCATCGGGGGCGGCTTTCCAGTCCAGCGCGCCACTATCCGCGTCCAGACAATAGACGGCGCCGCGATCAGTCAACGGGCCTTTATCGGCCGAGGTTATATAGATGCGGTTGCCGACCAAGGCCGGGCTGGCAAAGAACGTTTTTACATCGGCCGCGTAGCTCCAGTTGATGCCGCCGGTGGCAGGCGGCTTGGCGGCATCGTTGGCGCCGCGCCGTTCGAGTCCGCCGCGGAACATTGGCCAATCGGTGCCGATCTCCAAGCCGGTGGTCGCGCGCGCACCCGGCCAGTACGTCCGCTTGAGATAAACCGCGCCGCAGACGAGGGCGGCCAGGATGAGCAACGCCACCTTTTGCCGCCAGAGCAGTTTCGCCAAGGCCCACATGGTGGAGGGCTTAAAGAGCGCCAGCAAAGCTCCGGCCAGCGAGAGGAGCAGGGCGGGCAGGATCGCGATCAGCACCTGCAACGGACCGATAATGACGGGCACAACCGCGAGATGACACAAATCCATAGAGCTGTGCTTTCCGAAGAATGACGGGGTGGTTAGGGCTCCTGGGCTGTGGCGGGCACGCTGTTGGTGGTGCCGACAAAGACATTGGTGGTCACGGAAGAGGAGAGGACGGTCACACGGGGGGCGTCGCTGGTGTCGGCTTCGGCCTGCTCCTTGGCGCTCGCTTCCCGGGCGCGCTCGGCGGCATGCTCGGCCTGTTCGCGCTTGATCTTCTGGCGAATGGTTTCGTCGGCCAGCTTGCTGTCGGACCACCCCTTGGTCCACATCCCCTTGACGTTTAGGTAGTCTTTACGGCGGCGGGCCTCGGCGGCCATGGACTCCGGGGTGTCCAGCACGTAAGGGGTCAGGAAGACCAGCAGTTCGGAGCGGGCCTCGCTGTCGCTGGTGGAGCCGAAGAGATAGCGGCCAATAAAGGGGATGTCGCCCAGCAACGGGATCTTGGTGCTGGAGCTCTTCTTCTCATTACGCACCAGGCCACCGAGGATGACGGTCTCGCCGCTCTTGACAGCGATATCGGCGCTGAGTTTACGGGTCTGCGTGGTGGGCCAATCCTGTCCGTCAATGCGCTGGGGCACGCCGATGTCCTCGAAGGTTTCATCGATCTTGAGCGAGACCATCCCCTTGATATTGATGCGCGGGGTCACCTTCACGGTTAGGCCCACGTTGCGCTGGTCCACATTGGCCTGCTTGTCGCCGGTGCTTGCCCCTGCGGTGTTGCTCAGATAGGTATATCCCTTGAAGAGGTATTTGAGCTGTGTGGCCTCAATCGTGGCCTCCTTGTTGTCCTGGGTCAGGAGCACGGGGGAAGAGAGGATCTTGGTGCGGCCGTCCTCGGAGGAGGCCTTGATCACGGCATCCACATTGATGTTCGGCATTGAGAAAAAGTACTGGATCCCGGAAGATGCCAGATTGAGCGCATTGGTGGCCAGGAGGTTCACGGGGTTGTTGCCGCCGCCGCCCCCGCCGCCGGCGTAATGCAGCGGATTCATGTCACCGCCCAGTTTGCCGGTTTGCGACAAACGCTGCACCCAGTCGATGCCGGTTTGCATGCTATTGTTCAGCGAGACATCGAGCACGACGGTTTCGATCAGCACCTGCGAGAGCATGATATCCATGTCGCGGATGATATCGCGGATGGCGGCGGTGTCGGCTTTACTGGCCTGGAGGATGATGGCATTGGTGCGCTTGTTGGCGAGGATCTTGATATTGTCCTTGCTCAGTTCGCCGACCTTGCTCTTGCCGGGTTCGGTCGTGGCGGCGGGTGTACGCAGGCGTTCGGAAAAGTCGGCCAGCGTGGCGCTGCGCGCCGGTTCGCCGCTCTTGGTATCGCCGCCGCTGGCGGCGCCCCCGGTGGTGGCACCGGCCATGCCCTTGGGTTGTTCGGCTTTGACGTTGCCGATCAGGTCGTTGAGCAGCTTGGCGATCTCTTCGGCATCGGCGTACTCCAGGCGCAGGACTGAGACTTGGAAATCCGGCGTGGTTTCGATATCGAGCACGTTAATGATGCGGTCAAAGAACTTCATGTTCTCCGGTTGCGTGATGAGCAGCAGCATGTTGGTGCGTTCATCGGCCATGATCTGCACTTTGCCGCGGATCACGCCGCGTTCGGCCTCGGCCATGAGGGCCTCCACGACCGGGTTGTTGACCGGCGTGGGCGCGGTAGGCGCGCCGGCGCGGATCACGCCCGGCACGGGCGACGGCACCGGCAGGGGGGAGACGCTCTTGATCACCGGTGAGCCGGAACCCGCGGCCTGGGGCGTGGCACGGCCGGCCGTGGCCTTTTGCGATTCGGCGACAATCTCCTCCAAGCGCTGCTTGATGTTCGAGGCCTTGGCGTACTTGATCGGGCGAACGTTGACTTCCTCGCGTACGGCGCGGGGTTGATCCAGGAAGCGGATGATCTCCATCATGCGGTTGACATTTTCCGTGCGGTCCGTGAGCAGGATGCTGTTGGTGCGCTCAAAGATCTGGACCAACCCTTCGCCGCGCTTGAATGGTGCAATCGCCTTGCTGGCTTCATCGATCGAGATGTATCGCAGCTGCACCATTTGACTGATGATTTCGCCATGATCCTCACGCGCCCCGCCCTCGGGTTCCTGGAAGTCGGTTTCAATGGCGTTGGCCAGGACGCTGCTGGCGGGGATCACCTTCAGGAACTTGTCGCCGACCGGTAGTAGCGCAATGTTATTCATGCGCAGCACGGTCTGGATGGCTTGCAGGTATTCGCGGCGGTTAAGCGGGGTCTGGCTACGCAACGAGATGGTGGCCTTGGGGGCATCCGGGGCGATCAGCAACGTCCGGCCGGTCTCGCGGGCAAAGGTCTGCAGGACAATCTCGGAAGGGGAGTTCTCGAACTTGAGCTCCGGGGCGTGGGCCTCGGCATCCCCTGCGGCTTCGACGGGTAAGGCCGACGGTGTGACCGCCGGGCGGCCGCGAAATCCGGGCGCATTGGTGCCGGCGAAGGCCGGGCGCATCACGCCGGGTATCGGGAAGGCGCGTGCTGGCGGCGCGACGGGGGCAGGCGTCCCGGCCGGGTCCTGGGCGAAGAGTGCGGGGGTCGCCAGGCAGGCCAGGACCGCGCACCACCACAGGCGCAAGGGGATGACCGTCGGGTTGGCAGTGGGAGTATGCATAGTGTGCCTTCTGGTTGAAAATTCAGTTCTTGGCAGGCGTTGCGGCCGGATCCGTCTTCTGGGGGGAAGGGGGTGGACGCCGGTGTGACAGGTTGGGGCGTTTGGGCGGGGTGTTCGCCGGTTTGGCGGTTGGCGGCGGGGGTATGGTGGCGGGTGGCTGGGCGGCGGTGGTCGGCTTGGGTGCCGGTGCCGGTGTGGCGGCGGGCGGGGCGGGCGGTGCGGCTGGCGCGGCGGGCACTGCGGCTGGCGGGGGGGGCGGCTGGGCGGCCGTAGCTGCCGGTGTTGCGGCGGGCTCGGTTTTTGGTTTGGTCGTTTCCGTTTTGGCGGCATCCGGCCGTGCGCGCATGTAGGCGCAGAAGAGCACAAAGTTCCCCTTCAACCGCGAATGGTCGGCTGGGTTGGGGCGGATGAAGAGCTGCCGTATGTCCAGCATGACGCCGGTGGACTCCAGGCCGTAGAGGAAGTGCACCAGGGCATCCAGCGACCCTTCCCACTCCTTGCACTCAATGGCCATTTCGTACACATCGCCTACGAGTTGCTCACTGGTGGCTTGGGCCTTGAGAATATTAAGACCGTTGCTGCGGGCGGCCGTATCCATCACGCCCAGCCAGTAGGTATCTACCGGCTTGTCCGCCGGAAAGACCGGCATCAGTTCCCGCACGCCCTCGTAGTTCTGCTGCCAGAGCGCCCGCTGCGTGATCAGCTTGCGCGCCTGGTCGAGGGTGATGCAGGCCTGCCGGTATGCCAGGCGTTTACTGCGCCAGGTATCGAGGCGCCCCTTGGCCAGCAGGCCGAGCACGCCAAAGAGGAGCACGACGAGCGTGATCGCGCCAATCGCCTTCTCGCGGCCGGACATGGTCATCGCGAGCCCTCCCCGAACGAGGCTTCCATCTCAAACCGGCTCTTGGAACTGCCAGGCGTGCTGACCACTGCGCCCAGGCGGCAGGTGCGGAAGGGGGCGGTGGTCTCCGTCTGTTCTTTGAAGTTATAGACCAGTTCGCGAATGGTGGCATCGCCCTTGAGCTTGACCCCCTTTTCGCGGTCGTACGAGAATTCGCTCAACTCCACGCCGGGTGGCTGGGCCGCGCAGATGGCGCGCAACGATTCCAGGAGCGAACTGCTGCGGTCCATGTAGCGGCGGATCAAGCGCACCCGCTCGCGCATGTCATGCACTTGCTGGTGTTCGGCGGCAATCACGCTGAGCCGTCGTTTCTGCCAGTTGGTCAGCTGGTCCGTGGCCATGGGCCCCAGCAGCAGCACTGCGACCAGCGCCGCCCAGAGGCCGAGCGCGGCCGCGAGGCCGCGGACGATCCGGCGCCGGGTCAGGTCCGACTCTTCGCGCTGGTGCCACGATTGCGGCGTCAGGTCCAGCGAGGCGCCGGCGATGGTCCGCTGGCAGACTCCGGCGGCGGCCGTGGCGTGCTCCGGTGTTGGCAGCGTACGCACCACTACCGAGACCGTGGCGCGGATGGCATCCACGATGGCCGGTGGTGGCGGGGTGGCGGAAACCAGGAGTACTTCCTGAAGCGGCAGGATGCCCGCTTCCATCTCGGTCTGGAAGAGCGAGAGCGTCAGTTCGCGGGCCAGATCCTCCGGCTCTACCGGGCGCCCCAGTCCGCGCGCCAGCACCGGGAGGCCGCGGTCGAGGACCAGCAGATCCCACTCGTCTCCCTGCTGCAGCAGTACGGCCAGACGGCCGTCGCCGGCGGGGAGCAGGCGCTGGTCGCGTAACACCTGCCACCAAGCCAGCAGGGCCACCTCTACGCGCAGCACGCGTACGCCGGATTGCGTGCAGGCCTGGTCAATCACCTGCATGTGGCGGTCCGGTACGGCGGCGGCAAAGACGATCAGCTCTTCCGCGTCGGTGGCGAGCACTTCCCAGCCGATGGCGAGTTCGTCGCCGGGGAAGGGCGAGAGTTTGTCCATCTGCAGCAGGATGGCTTCGGCCAGTTCGTCCTGCGCCAGCGTGGGCAGGCGCAGGATGCGCAGCAATAGCAGCGAGGTCGGGAGCGCCAGCACGGCGTTACCGGCCTGCAAGGTGGTACGTGCCTGGGACAGGCTCTCGGCCAGCGCGGCGGCCGGCGAGGGTGCGATTGGCGCAGGGGTGGTGGCAGGTGTGGCGGTGGCCGGTGTCTCGAGCGCTGATGTCTCTGTCGGGGTTGCGACCGGTAGCGGCCACGCCCCGCTGCTGCCGCGGGTCCAGCCGGAGCGATTGCGCAGCAGCGCCGTACCGTACAGGCGCGTGGATTCCAGCACGAGCGCGAGTATGGCATCGCCAGGCAGACGGGGCGACGCCCCCTGCCGGGGGGTGCCCGGGCCGGGTGCGCTACTCGTAGCCTTCTTCGCCTCTTCCGCCACTCGTGCCTCTCCTTCTACGGCTGCCACTGGCCGCTGGCCGGCGCCACGCTGCTGGCCGCCGGGCCGTCCACTCACGTCTCCTCGCGCCATTGCAGGATCTTCAGCTTCTTCTTCCCGGCATCCCACTCGGCAATCGCCCAAATCCGTCGCGTCACCCGTCCAACCTGGCCGACCGCCGTGATGCGGAAGACCGATGAGCCGACGGTCACCTGCGGAGCTACTGTTGGCTCGAGGCCGGGGATTCGGGCTATAAAATCTGCTACGCTCTTGAACCCGGTCTCCGGGATGCCGTTGGCGCTATCGCTGAGTGACCTGCCGCGCTCCTCCACAATCGCATTGGCCACCAGTTCATCCACCCCTGGCAGCGTCATCAGCACGCGCACCTCGGCCGCGTTGACATTAACCTTGCCATCGCCATACGTGGTGAGCATGTCCTGGATCCCCGAGAGCGTTCTGCGGCGCTCCGGCGGGTCTTCCGGATTCAATACACCTCCTGATAGTATCGCCTCACGGAAGCCCTTTACAAGGAGAAGTTCGCGCACGGTGTCAACCGGCTTGTTGCGGGCGCGGTAGGGGGGGGGCTGGGAGGCGTAATAGTCTTCGGTCTCCGCGCCGTTCTGCCGGGGGAGGTCGTCGGCGTCCCCCCAGTCGTTAAAGGAGTCAATCAAGGTGGGCCAGAGCTCCTCCGGCACGTTGC
>CAYSHQ010000027.1:0-12356 GCA_964430835.1 uncultured Lentisphaerales bacterium | reverse complement strand
CCTTGACCCCTTTGGCCAGGCAGTTGCGCACGCCGTCGAGGGCGCGCTGGAAGGCCCCGGGGAGGCCGCGGAAGCGGTCGTTCATTGGCGCGAGGCCGTCGAGGCTAATGCCGACGTAGGAGAGGCCGGCGTCCTTGAGGCGGGCCGCGACGTCGGCGGTGATCAGGGTGCCGTTGGTAGAGACCACGGCGCGCATCTTGCGGTTGACGGCGTGGCCGATCAGGTCAAAGAGGTCTGCGCGCATCAGCGGTTCGCCGCCGGAGAAGAGCATGACGGGCGCGCCGAAGTCGGCGAGGTCCTCGATCAGCCGTTTCCCCTGGGGTTGGTCGAGTTCGCCGGTATAGGTTTGGTCCTTGGAGTGGGAGTAGCAGTGTACGCAGTGCAGGTTGCAGCGGCGGCCGACGTTCCAGACCACCACGGGCTTTTTGTCCTGGGCGAATTGCAGCAGGTGCGAGGGGAGATCCTTGGAGCGCCGTCCGTAGCGCAGCGGGTCCGATTGTTCGACAGTGCCGCAGTAGAGTTTGGAGATGCCGATCATGGATGGTCCTTTTGCGTGTTCGGTATCTGGTGATCCATCGTTTGGTCTCAAAATCGCGTAGTTTCGGGGCGCCCTACGCTGGGAGTCTGTTACTTGTCGGGGTGTGGGGCTGGCGGGCCATCCTTGCGGTCCAGGCCGAAGAGCCGTGTGGTCAGCTGTTCGTACGCATCCAATTCGCCACTCTTGGCGGCTTGCCGCAGGGCTTCCTTGGGGGCGGCCAGCATCTTGTTGACGATCTTCTGGGCCAATTCGCGAATCTCATCCTTACAGGGTTCGGGGAGCGCGGCCAGCTTTTCCTTGGTCAGGTAGCGTTGGAGGATGGACTCGCAGACCTCGCGGCCATGCGTATCGAGTTGCTGCATGACGTTGCCCACGCCACGTACCTTGAAGAGATCGCTCCATTCGGCGCAGACTTCGCGCACAATGAGCCATGCTTGCTCGACGGCACCTTGGCGGCGGGCCAGGTTTTCCGCGGCTACGCGCTGCAGATCGTCGATGTGGTAGAGGTAGACATCCTTGATCTCGCCGGCGGCGGGTTCGATGTCGCGCGGCATGGCGATATCGACCAGGAGCACGGGGCGGCCGCGGCGAAGCTCCATGGCGCGGCGGACGGCCGCGGCCCGCACGACGGCGTGCGGGGCGCTGGTGGAGCTGATGACGATGTCGGCCTGCGGCAAATAGTCGTCGAGCAGGTCGAAGGGGATGGCGCGGCCGCCGTGGCGCTCGGCCAGGGCTTGACCCTTGTCTATGGAACGGTTCAGCACGAGCACCTCGCGCGTGCCGTGCTCGACGAGGCTTTTGAGAGCGAGCTCGGCCATTTCACCGGCCCCGACGATCATGACGGTCTTGGCGCTGAGATCCTCGAAGACCTTTTCGGCAAACTCTACGGCCACGGAGCTCACGGAGACGCGGCCGCGCGACAGGTCCGTTTCGGCATGCACCCGTTTGGCGCAGCGGAAGGCGTGGTGGAAGAGCGTTGGTAGGCGCGGGCCATGCGTGCCGGCTTCCCCGGCGATCGCAAAGGCCTGCTTGACCTGCCCGAGGATTTCGGTTTCACCCACGACCATCGAGTCCAAGCTGGCGGCCACGGTCAACAGGTGTTCGACGGCGGCGAGCCCGGTCTTCACATAAAAGTGCGGATCCGCGGCGGAGGCCACGCCCGCCTCGGCCTGCTTCAGCAGCGCTTGGGCCAGCGCCGGGCGGTGCGCGGGCATGTCCAGCCCGGAGAGGTAGAGCTCCGTGCGGTTGCAGGTCGACAGGAGCACAAACCCGGCACCGGGAAAGGTGGCGGCCATGCGCTGCAGCGCGCGGGGAATCTCGTGCGCGCGGAACGAGGCCTGCTCCCGGATCTCCATGGGAGCGGTCTTGAAGTTTATGCCTAGTACGGCCAGGTCCATGACGTTAATTCACCGGCAGAATGTTGACAAAGCTGTGCACGCTGTTGCTTACGAGATGCACGCCAACAAAGGCAAAGAGCAGGCAGAGCAGACCCACGATGGTGACCACGGCCATGGTACGGCCATGGCGGCCCGCGCTGGCCCGCATGTGCACCAGCACGGCGAACAACATCCAGGTTACGGCGGTGGCGCCTACTTTCGGATCGGTGAGCCACTCTTCGCCGCCGCTGTTGCGCCAGATCTGCGTAATACCCAGCAGGATGGCTCCGGTCAGCAGCAGGAATCCGAGGCCGAGCTGCCACCCCATGAGGTGGTCCAGCTTTTCCAATGCGGGCAGACGCGCCCACACCCGACCGAAGCACTTGTGTTTCAGGTTCCGGTCTTGCACGAGGTAGGCGGCCGCCAACACACTGGCGAGGCTGAGCAGCGCATAGGCTGCAAACGCCAGCAGTACATGCAAGGCCAGCCAGAGGTTCTGGATGGCGGGCGGCGGGCCTGCTGGCACGTGCATGCCGGGGAGCCCGGCCAGGAGGACTACCGACACGTACGGGATCAGCAGGCTGCCAATGCCGCGGATGGGCCGTGCGAGCATTAACAGCAGATAGGCGGCGGAAAGCGCCAGGGCATAGCAGGTCAGCGCTTCAAAGGCGTTGAAGGCGGGGATGCCGTCGGAGTGCACGGCGCGGCCCGTGAGCACGCCGACAAAGGCCACCCAGCCCGCAGCCAGGCAGGCCAGGGCGGTACGCTCACTGCGTGGCCGCTCGCCCAGCAATGCGCGCAGGGCCAGTAGCGACGAGGCGGCATAGCATGCGAGCCCCAGCGCGGCCATGATCCGTTCCGTATCCACGTTCCGATCCTCCGCACGGCCTCCGGGCCCAGCCTGCCGTAGGAGCCTGTCGGGCTTGGCTCCCCGATGCGCACCAGGTTTGTGCCGACAGGATCCTACCGCATAGGGCGCCGTTCAACCGGCGAATATGGTACTCCGGCGCTTGCTGCGGTTCAAGGAAGCATTGCCCATGGTAGCCTGCCGTTCAAGTATCCGTAGATTTGTCCGGTTTGCGTCAAATCAGGAAATCTGCCATAGTAATTGGCACGCAATCATGGGTCTGGCGCCGTGCATGGGCACGGCTGGGTCGCCGGACCGGGTGCAGGTTCCACGATGGGCACGCAGTGGTGCATAAGGATCTATCAATCCATGAAGAACGGTTTTAGCCTGATGAAGTTGTGGCGTCGGCCTGCGCATTGTGCGCGAGATCAGCGCGGCCCTTGGGCGCTCGCCTTGGCGGTGGCCCTGCTAGGGGCCGGGAGCACGTACGCAGCGTACACGGACATCGATCCGCGGATCACGAACCAGCTGCAAAACACCACTGCGTACGTTGGCTATGATGCGAGTTTCTCGGTGTTGGCGCTCAGCAGCGCCACGCTCCAGTATCAATGGCGGACCAACGGCGTCCCCGTTACCGGTGTGGTCGCGACAAATGCCACCTGCACGCTCTCCAACCTGACGCTAAGCGCTAACGGTACGCGCGTCAGCGTGATTGTGACTAACGCGGTCGGCTGGTTGACGAGCAGCACCGTGACCCTGACCGTGCTACCGACGCTCGCCCCGGTGATCGTTGCGCAGCCGACGAATACGACCGGCTATAGCGGCTATACCACGACCTTTACGGTGACGGCCTCCAACGCGCCACTGGCGTATCAATGGTACACGAATGGCATCAAAATCACGAGTGCGACGAGCGCCTCCTACACCACGCCGCGCTTGACGTCGGCGTTCAATGGTCTGTCCTATAGCGTCATCGTGAGCAACAGCCAGGGCATGGCGACCAGCACCGTTGCTGTGCTCACCGTAATGACGGCGCTGGCGCCGGCCATTACTACGCAGCCAGCGGACCAGATCGTGGTCGCGGGGACAAAGGCGACCTTCACGGTCGCGGCCAGTGGTGCACCCCTGTTGTATCAATGGCGCACGAATGGTGCGAATGTTTCCCGCGCCAACGCCGCGGCATACACCACGGGCAATGCAGTACTGCGTGACAACGGCGTCAAATATAGCGTGATTGTCAGTAATTCGGCGGGCAGTGTCACCAGTGCGGTGGCGAAGCTGAGCGTGCTTGGGGCGTTCCGGATCGCGTTCCGTCCGGTGACTCCGGTTGATGTTGCGCAGTACGGCCTGCCGTCTACCACGCAGCGGTCGCCCGGCGGGCCGAACGTGGGGCTCGGTGAGCCGGCCTATCTGGAAGCGCTGATCACGAAAGGCGCGAGCAATTATTTCGGTAGCGTCACGTGGACCTTGAGTCATTGGGCGAACGGATCGGCCGGCCCGAGCGTGCTCAAGGCCAGCCCGCTGACCGCCAATGTCCCCTGTGCCGACTATGGCGACACGCTCGCCTATGACATTGCCGGACGGCGCATGCTGGTGCCGGATGCGGTGGGCACCAACAATAACGGTGATTACGTGGTAGTCGCGACGCTTACGTGGACGAATAGCGTGCTGCCGGCACCGGGCGTGGTGGTTACGGCCACGCAGACGGTGTACGGCTCGCTCTATAAGGGGAAGGATACCTGTTACCTCTGTCACCCTGACAAGGCCAGCAAGTTCGAGAGCACGGCACACGCTACCGATCTTCATAACTTGAAGACGATACCGGCCGCGCTGAAGCCGCTGACCAACGTGCAGTGTGAGAACTGTCACGGGGCCGGGTGGCGGCACATCATGAGCAGTGGCAACACCAACATGATCACCATTTCGCTGAGCGCGAACAACTGCGGCCAATGCCACACGAACCAGGTGGCCGAGTGGGGCCAGACCTGGCACGCCCGCGGCAAGGCCGGGGCTTCGGCCGGGGGCGGATCGTTCCGCTCCGGCAATACGCTCAACTCCTGCGGCCAATGCCATTCCACCAAAGGGTTCCTCGACGTGAATGACCCCGGGATTTCCTATTCCAATGCGGTCGTCACTACGCGTGGTACGTATAACGAGGGGGTCACCTGCGAGGCCTGCCACGACCCGCACAGCATGGGGATGGGCACGCACCAGTTGCGGAACATTCCGAGCTATACGCTCATGAATGGGTATGTGGTGACCAATGCAGGTGACGGGATGATTTGCGTCTCCTGTCACCATGAACGCAACTCGGCGACGAACGTCGTTTCGATCACGATTCCAACATCTCGCGGCGCGCATCATAGCACGCAGGCAGATTTGCTCTTCGGGCAGAATGCCTACGAGTTCGGCCTCAAGATGCCGTCGCCGTCGCCCCATGCGCAGGTGCCGGATACGTGCGTCGGGTGTCACATGCCGGATACGCCGGCCGGGTTGGTCTCGGATAAGGTGGGGCATGTGGGCGGGCATACGTTTACGCTCGCCTGGATGGATCCGACGGATGGGACGGTGCCGCCCGGCCGCGGTTCCGCCCCTTTCCTGACGGAGCGCTGTGCGCCCTGCCACGGCACGGTGACCAATTTCACCTTTGGCGGCCAGATCTTTACCACCAACCTGGTGAGCTGCCAGGAGGAAGTCAGCAACCTGCTCTATCAGGTGGCCAAGTTGTTGGACCCGACGAATACCGGATTGCGCATTAATACGGCCCTGATTACCAATGCCGTTACACGGGCGGGCTTGGCGCAACGCGCCGCGTATTTCAACTGGACCTATTTTAGTGAGGACGCCAGCCTGGGGGTGCATAATCCGAACTATACGAAGTCCGTCTTGCGCGCCACTATTGCGGCGCTGGGTGGCACGACGCCCTCGCCCTACGGCTCGGGTCTGGTGCCGGCTGGCATGTCGAGCCCGTCGTCCGCGTCTGGTGCTGCGGGATCCAGTGGTAGCGGGGGTGGCGGCGACGCGGCCAGCGGCGCGGCCGGTAGCAGTTCGATGGCTGATGGTGCGAGTGGCCGTAGTGGGACCCGGCAGCCTGCGGTGGGTGGGTAGTCGCCGTTGCAGGACGGCGCGGGCCCGGTGGATGTGAGTGCGCAGACGGCAGATGGGAATCAGATCGTCCTACTGCCGGCCCTCGAACTGGCGTATCGCCCCACAAACGCCGTGCACAGCGTCAAGTTCCAAGCCGTTTCGGCGCTGGGGGAGACTTGGACGGATCTGGAGGCGCCGGTGATTTCCACGAATGGCTGGAACTATCAGTTGATTTCGTATCGCGACGCCACGCAGCGATTCTTCCGGGCGACTACGCCGTGAGGGATGTGCAGATGGTGCGGTACGGGTTGCCGTGGCGCACGGTAGGTTTTTGTAATGCATGGAGCACCGAAAGGGCTGCCGGCCGATGAGAGAGTTGCCAAGTTTGGGACGGGGTTTTCAACCGATACGGGCTGGTTTCGTGCGTAGCCGGTCGCTGGGGTTGGCGCTGCTGGCGGCGTCGGCTTGCCTGTTCCCGCTTGCGGGCCGCGGCGCGGAGGTGGCGGCCGCGCCTACGAATACATTGGTCGCGCCCACGAACACGCTGGCGGTACCTGCAGTCAGCGTGGCCGCGCTATCTGCGGAGAAGCCCGCGTCGTACAGCGGACGCGTACGCGTGGAGTACGACTACCGCAGCCTCGGCGATGAACACAACTCAAATCTGTACGGGTCCTGGTCGGCGGCCGGCCACAACCTGCAGCAAGGACTGGCTGATTTCTATTTCTCCGGGCGCATGCGCCAGGGGCTGGAAGATTCTGCGACCTTCCACGGTCTGAATGATGGCGCGGGGGTAACGGAAAGTCGTATCCTGCAAGGGTATTTGGATGTCCATGATAAGCCGGACGATCTGAAGTTGCGGTTGGGACGGCAGTATGTCGACGTGGCCGATTATCTGACGATTGATGGTGCCCAGGCCATCCTGTTTGAGAACCGGGACTTGGGCGGGCGGGTTTATGTGGGCGCGCCGGTCAGTTACTACGCTACGGAAGCCAGCACGGTCGCCTTGGGGGCATCACTGGTCGGCACCCCGTGGGAGGGGAACCGGACCCGCTTTACGTATGCGCAATACGGTGGCAATAGCGAGGAGAGCGGCTGTGACCGCAACTACTTTGCGGATATGCGCCAGCAACTCATCACCGGGGTGCAGGCGCGCGGTCGGCTTGCCGTGCTCAACGATCAGTTCCGCAATGGCAGCCTCGATCTGTCCGGCATGACGCCAGATGGCGACACGTCGCTGTTTGTGGGCGGCAGCCGCTGGGGTGAGTGCGATGCGTCGACTCGGGCCTATTCGCCGCTGGCGCAGCTGCTGGGCAAAGAAGACCCCTACTCGATGTACTATGCCCGGCTCTCGCAGGCCATCACGCGCACGGTTTCGCTTTCGCCCGGCGTTTCGTATCGCCTGGCAGACGGCGGCGGCAATGGACCCGACGATTTCAGCAATCGCAGCTATAGCGATTATGACCTGACCCTGATGTATGACCCTAACCGCGTGCTCAGTTCATCGCTTTCGCTGCAGTACTGGGATGTGTCGGGCGGAGACAAGTTTGTGGGGTTGAGCGGGGAAGTGACCTACCGCAAACCGAAAGTCTGGGAAATCGGCGCCGGGTGTGAGTATGCGGCCTACTCGTACAATTACAACACGGACTTCACGTACATTGCCGATGGCGGACATGCCAAGATTGGCCCGGATGGCACCAGCGAGACCTCGCCCTACGCCGTGACCTACTTCGTGCGGGCAAAGTGGAGTGTAACGAGGTGTTTGACGCTACGGGCGCAGTGTGACCTTGAGAACGACAAAGCGCTTTCGGCGCTGGGCGTCTGGGCTCGTGCATCGGCTGAGGTGAAGTTTTGAACATGACACAAGCAAGAACAGTTCTACGGTCTGCGGCGGGTCTGCTGCTGGTATGGGCCCTGGTGTCCGGGTGTGACAAGGAGCCTGGCTACACGCTCAAGTTTAGCCACAACCTGCACGTCAAGGATAACGGCATGGCTTGTATCGATTGCCATGGCAAGATCAAGGACGGAAACTTTTCCGGCCTGACCCACGCCGAATGCAAGGAATGCCACGGCGATTGGGTGGAGACCAAGACCATTGCCGCCACGACCTGTGGCAAGTGCCATCTGAAGAATCTGAAGGAACTAGGGCCTGTGACATCGTCCAACGCCCCGACCGTGCCAGCCAAAAGCCTGTTCGTGCATACCGCCGCGACGTCGAATCGCTGCGCCGACTGCCATGGCGCGTTGCTGGCCAAGGGATTGGACTACGTGCCGGAGATGACGCGCAAGGTCAATGTCGGGATCCGCGAGCAGGCGCATCGTTGGGGGCTGGAGTGCAGCGCCTGTCATACGGACCTAGACCGGCGGACGCCGCCCCCTAGCCATCGGGGAAATTGGAAGAAACTACATGGCCCGCTCGGCACGCAACCGGACAACGCCTGCACGGTTTGTCACACCCCGGATAGTTGTCGGGAGTGTCATGAGACCGAGAAGCCTCGGTCGCACAACAACATGTGGCGCATGAAAACGCACGGCAGTCAGGCGGCCTTTGATCGGGATCGGTGCCTCGTGTGTCACCAGCAGGATTCCTGTGTCGCCTGCCATGAGGAGACCAGACCGCGTACCCACAACGCCAGCTGGCACCGCAACCATTGCTACTCCTGCCACGAAGGGCCGACGGTCCAGAATAGCTGCGCCGCGTGTCATGAGGGCGGGAACATCCTTTCGCAGCATCAGGCCAACCGGTCGAGTCTGCATGACCGGTTCAGCAACAACTGTTCGGATTGTCATTATCCGGGCTCACCGATCGATTGATGTGGCGGTAACGGTTTTGCTTCTGATAGGTTGACCTGACCGGTGGTAGCCGATGATCGATCGGTGTGTGTTCATAATAAGGGAGTGGTACTCGTTATGCGTACTGTGATCAAAGCTTTTCTGGCGACGGGTATCGTTCTATGGGTGGGCGTAGGCGTCGCGGGCGCAGCGGAGGAGGCCGCCTATGTCGGGACCAAGATGTGCATGATGTGCCATAAGAAGCCGGAGAACGGTGATCAGGCGGGTAAGTGGCAGGCCAGTGGACATGCCAAGTCGTTTGAGGTGCTGGGCTCGGCGGAAGCCAAAGCTGTCGGCGCCAAGGTGGGCGTGGATGATCCGCAGAAGAGTGGCAAGTGCTTGAAGTGTCACGCCACGGCGTATGCCGGGACGGAGGGCGTGAAGTCTGAGAAAGTGGCGCTCGCGGACGGCGTCTCGTGCGAGTCCTGTCATGGTGCGGGTTCGAATTATAAGGCGATGGCGGTGATGAAGGATAAGGCCAAGGCCGTGGCCGCAGGCATGGTGGATCCGGCGACTAAGAGCTGCGCGCAGTGCCATAACGAGCAGTCCCCCACCTGGAAGGCCGATCGCTACACGACCAAGGATGGCAAGAAGGTGGGCTTTGACGTGGAGCAGGCTGTTGAGAAGATCAAGCACAGCAATCCGAATGCGAAGAAGTAAGCAGGCCGTAGAAAAGGCGCAAGGAGTGTCCCCGGAAGCCGCTCCTGGCGTGTTTGGGTAGCCAACCGGATTCGTGGATGCGAGGCAGCATGGCAATCACTACAGAGAAGGCCAGCCAGGGTCAGGGGGGCGCGTGGGCGGGCCTGCGGGATCTGTTGGCCGGACTGGCTTCGTTCCGCTTTGCCTTGACGGCGGTATTGTTACTGGCCGTGGCGTGCATCGTGGGGTCTGTGTTGCCGCAGGGCGAACAGGCGGATCGTTATCTGGCGGTCAACCCCGGCGCGCAGGGGCGCATGCAGGTGTTGGCGGTGCTGGGGCTGACGCACGTTTATTCCTCCTGGTGGTTCGTGGGGCTACTGGGCGCTTTTGCCGCCAGCCTGCTGGCCTGCACGGCGCGGCGCTACCGCGCCATCCGGCGCGCTACGGGCCCGGCCCGTCTGCGGGTGCTCGGTTCGTTCATGACCCATGTCAGCATGCTTCTGATTCTGCTGGGCGGAGGGATCCGGGTCATCTGGGGCGAGAAGGGGGTTCTGGCGTTCCGGGAAGGGGAGACGGCCACACAATTCGAACTGGCGTCTGGTGCGAAGCAGGAGCTCCCCTTTGCTTTGCAGCTCAAGGATTTCGAGATCGAGATGTATGCGCAGCCGCAGGGGGCGATCGGCACGCTGCAGGTTGCCTGGCCTGAGAAGGGGGTGGCCAAAGAATTTCCCGTGACGTTGCAGCAGGAGTGGGTGGTGTCCGCTCCGGCAGATGCGGGCCAGACGTTCCGTCTACGGGTTCTGCGCTATGTGCCGGATCTGGTCGTGATCTCGGGCCCGAACGGCATGGAGGTCGTCAGCCGTTCGGACGAACCGCGCAATCCCGCCATTCAGGTGCAGTTCGATGGCGGCCAGGGGGCGCGTACCGAGTGGGTGTATGGCCGGGCGGTCGGTGCGCACGGCGGCGCAAGCGCGCATGCTTTGCAGTTCCGTTTCGTGCCGGCGGCACAACCAGAAAAAGCACGGGGACGCATGCCCAAGGCGTTCAAGAGCACGGTAGTAGTGCGGGATGGGGGTAAGGAAGTCCGCGAGGTCGTAATTCAGATGAACGCGCCGCTCTCTTATCGCGGCTATTCTTTCTATCAGTCGGGATATAATCCCGCCGATTCTACCTGGACGTCGCTGCAGGTGGTACGGGATCCGGGCGTGCCGTTGGTGCTGATGGGCTTTGTACTGATGTTGGCGGGGCTGACCATGGTCTTTTGTCTTGCGCCGGATTCGACATCCCGCACGCCGGGTACAGGAATAAGCTCATGATGCTTACGAAGTTATTCAACGTGGCGCTGGCCTGCTATGCCGGCGCGTTGTTCAGTGTGGTCGTCCACCTCTTTTCGCGGCGGCGGTTCTTTGATCTCCTCTCGCTGTTGCTCCTGCTGGCGGGAGCGCTGGTGCAGACGGTCTATTTGGGGATGCGCTGGGTGGAGGCCGGGCGCCCCCCGTTCAGCAACATGTTCGAGTCGCTGGTGTTGTTCGCCTGGGCGATTGCCGTAATCTATCTGGCATTACGCACGCGCTTGCGGGTGCCATGGCTGGGCGCGCCCTCCGCGGCGCTCTGCGCCTTGGCGTTGGCGCATGCCAGCACATTCGAGTCGCGGATTGACCCGTTGGTGCCCGTGTTGCGGAGCAATTGGTTGAGCTTCCATGTCATGACCTGCTTTCTGGGGTATGGCGCGTTAGCGATCTCCTGTGTGGCCGCCATTGGCGTGTTCGTGGTTGAGCGCAAGGGGAGTACGACCTCGCCCGAAACGCGCAGCTTGCTGGGCCGGGTGGTTTCCGGGACTACCACTTTTGGTTTCCTGCTCTTGACGCTTGGTATCCAGACCGGTGCAGTTTGGGCGAATTCGTCCTGGGGGACCTATTGGTCGTGGGATCCCAAGGAGACCTGGGCGCTGGTGACCTGGTTCATCTATGCGATCTTTCTGCACTGCCGGTTCGTGCGCGGGTGGCGCGGTAAGATGGCGGCCTGGGTTTCGATCATCGGGTTTTTGGCGGTCTTGTTCACGTATTTCGGCGTGAACTTCCTGTTGTCCGGGATGCATAGCTACGCTTCCAAGTAGGGGACGCGTGGCGGGAGGACGGATCATGCGGCGCAAGAGCTGGTGCGGCGGGGTGGCGGGCCTGGCGTGGCTTGGTCCGCTTGGGTGTGTAGCCGGCGGCATGGGCGGCATCTGTGCCGCGGGCATCGGGGGTGGGGACGAAGGGCCCGCCGTCGGTGCGCTCCGCGGCACGGTGGTCTTTACGACCAATGCCAGTCGCTACACCTATGTGCAATTGGATACCGGCAAGGGGCTGGTCTGGGTGGCGGGGCCGATGACGGCCGTCAAGTCCGGCGATTGCGTGACCGTGGCCTCTTCCCTGCCCAATAAGGATTTCTACAGCCCGACCTTGAAGCGGAAGTTCGATGAGCTGCATTTCGCGGATGCCATTACCACGGGGCGTGAGGCCGCTTGCGGCAAGGGGGGGGCGATAGGCGGCGGAGCGATGGGGTGCGCGGCGACATCATCCTCCAATCGCGCGGCGGTCGCAACGGTGCCGCCGGTCGCGGGTGGACTGACCGTGGCGGAGATCTTTGCGCAGAAGCAGCAACTCTCGGGCAAAACGGTGCTGGTGCGCGGGTTGGTGGTGAAGGTCGTGTCGCACATCATGGGCCGGAACTTCCTGCATCTGCGCGATGGCTCCGGTAGCGAAGGGTCCAATGACCTGGTGATCACCACGCAGGACGAGATCAAGGCGCAGAGCACCCTGACGTTCCGTGGCACGGTGGTCACGGATAAGGATTTCGGCTCCGGCTACCAGTACGAGGTGCTGGTCGAGGAGGCGCACGTCGTGGCGCCCTAACGCGCGATCCCTGACGGTTAGTTCCGTCGTTTCGCCATCGTCGCGTGAAAAGGCCAGCACAAGGCCGCCGGGGGCGGCGGGTCTGACGCCATGGTCTTTTCCTGAAGACCTAGTTCTGCGGACTCCCAGCCAGGCGGAATCTA
>CAYSHQ010000026.1:10100-12533 GCA_964430835.1 uncultured Lentisphaerales bacterium | reverse complement strand
GACGGTAATCCCGCCCTGACGGGTCGAGGGGACGAATTCCCCCTCCTGGTCGCTGCCGCTGACGCTGCAGTTGAGGGCGTCAATGCCGAGGTAGAGGTTGGTATTGCCGGCCTGGTTTTTACCGATGACCTTGAATTCCACTGTATGGGCTCCGCTGTTGAGCACGGTCGAGCCGAACAGCACCCGGTCGCGCATGGTGGTGGCCGCATAGCAGTCGAATTGCATGGTACGCGGCGTTAAGTCCCACTCAAAGAGGTTGGCAAAGAGCGTGGTCGTGGAGGTGGTTTCGCCGCTGAGGCAGGTGTTGGCCCCGTGACCATCCGCCACAACGCGATCCAGTTGGGCTTGCCGGTTGGTGATGGCGGCGGTTTGGTTGCGATTGTAGAAAATCGTGCGTTTGAGCTGGTTGGGTGATCCGACAAAGACATGGTAGATCACGGTACGATTCCAAATCAGGTTGTTGCCTCCGGAGAGCAGGTTTGTGGCGGCCGTGGGTGCCACGGTTGGGAACGAGATGCCGGTATAGGGGCCGACGCCGGCTGGCCAAAAAAGCATGTTGTTCAGGTCGGAGAGTCGGATATCGGCGCGCAGTCCTTCAATGGACGCGCGTACGTCCATGTCCAGCGTGTTCTGCGCTTCAATGCGCTTCTCCCCGACCAAGATCTGCACCCAGCCGGCCATAGCCAGCGTCATGGCGATGCCTAGAATGGACATGCCGACCATCAGCGCCACGGGCGTGAAGGCGGGGGGGAAGGTGGTGGCCGGGCGTGGGGGGGGGCGGGTAGTACGCATAACGCGCAGCGTGGTAGGGGGGCTCACGGTGGTGGTGGTGTATCAAGGGGGGTAAAGACGCCGGTCAGAGAGCGGGCGTTGTAGTAGACGCTGGGCGCCGCACCGGGCTTGTGCGCTTCGGTGGTGACGACTACTGTGGTGCAGCCTGCCAGGGGTTGGTTGGTGGAGACCGTGGTGGTACGCCGTAAACGGCCGAGCGTGGTCGGGAGGCCGTACTCATCGATCACGGTGTTGGATTCTGCCATGGTTGGCAGATCGCTATAGGCGGCCATGCGCGCTCGCTCCAGGCGGGCATTGCTGATGGTGGCGGTGGTATAGCCATCGCGCGCGGTTCGTACCAGATTCATGGATGTGTCGAGTATTAGGTAGGAACCGGCCATTACAATCATGATCAGGGTGCAGGCGATCACCGTTTCAATAACGGAGAAGCCGCGTCGTTGGTGACGGGTCGCCAGTGCGTAGGACGCGCATACGCGTGGAATAAATCTATTCATGGTTGTTATATAGCAGCTATTGAGGGGAATCTTCTTCCCCATAGTAGTTGACAAGGAAGCTGCCGATAGGTATTTTTACAGTCGAAATGCCAGTTGACTCATTGGCACGGGAAGCTGCCGGAGGTTCTGTGAGTGTAGCGTTTGGCAAAATTGGATTTGCGCGGAAAAAGGCGCCAACCGATGTGGTCGGGTTGGATGTGGGTGGCGTGACGACGCGCGTGGTACGGCTGAAACGCTCTGGCGCGGGGATCACGCTGGTGGCGGCGGATCTATTCCCGCGGCAAGCGCTGCCTGCGCTGGAGGGGGAGTTGGTGCTGCCGCAACCGCTGATCATGCCCAAGGCCGTGCGGGCGATGCATGCGGCCATCGCGGTCACCTCGCCGCAGGCGAGCATCCGGTTGCTAGCGGTGCCGTCGGGGGCGGAGAGTTTGCAGCATCTGAATTTCAATGAATTGCTGGGGATTACGGAGGGCTCGGAGGCCCGGATTAGTTATGAAGTGCTGGCTACGGAAGGGCGGGAGCAGAGCATCCTGGCTTCGGCCCTGCCGGAGAAGCAGGCGCGCTGGGCGGTGGCGATGCTGCCACAGGGTGTGCCGGCCCCCTGTTCGTTGCAGGCTGCCGGTTCGGCGGTGTTGAACTGTTTTGCGCATGAATTGACGGCCCATCATGGCGATGTGCCCGCCATTTTCGTGCAGGTGGGCACGGATGTCACGGACGTGGCCGCTTTTTATAAGGGAAAACTTGCGCTCTATCGGCAGTGCATGCTGGGGAGTGCTTCCATCGTGAAAACCGTGCGGGATCGCTTCGGCATCGAGGAGGAGCTCGTCCCAGGCGTGCTGGAAGATGATTTGATTGATGCCTCGCAGCCGATTGCGACTGCCATTGATCCGTTTTTGCGACAACTGGTACTGGCGCGTGAGTTTGTGGAGCGCAAGCGTTCCTGCCGCATTGAGAAGGTGCTTTTGTGCGGGGCGTTGATGGGGACCAAGCATTGGACGGCTCATATTGTTAAAACCCTGGGGATCACGCCGGAAGCATGGAATCCGTTGGCCACGTTACCGTGTCCGCCGGAGGCCCTGACGGAGCGTGTCAAAGGGATGGAAAGCCGTTTCGCCACGGCCGTGGGGGCGGCCCTGGCCGTGTTGGA
>CAYSHQ010000026.1:0-10090 GCA_964430835.1 uncultured Lentisphaerales bacterium | reverse complement strand
TTGGAGGGGGCGCCGTGAACTACCACGTTGATTTATTGCTCGACGATGAACGCCGGAGTGCGTGTCCGGTCAGCTTGGGCATGGTGCTGCGGTTGGCGCTGTTTACCCTGCTGGCCTCGCTTCTGACCATCATCCTGCTCTTTTTCGTGGCCAGTCAGGATGCGGAGCGCAAGGCGAACGAGGCCAAGGAGCGCTGGACGCGACTGCAACCCAGGCATGCGGAACTGCTGGCGCTGCGCACCTTGCGAAATGAGTTGCGCGCGTCCACCCGGCAGATGGAGGCGAATCGTGTTTCCCGCATGGAGTTGGGGCCGGAACTCGTGCGGTTGCAACGCGGGATGCCGGAGGAGGCCCAGTTGTTGACGCTGCGCATCAATCAGTTTGTCGGCAATCAAAAAACAGGTGCCGCGGCCACGCGCAGCTATGAGATGCGTCTCTCCGGCAAGATTGTGGGGGAAAAGGCCGATGAATATGTAGAAGGCCTGCGATCCTATCTGGTGTCCTCCGCCCGCTCGAACAGCGTGGAATCCGTGGTGATTCCAAATAACAGCTTCCGGCGCGAGACGGTGCAAAAAACGGGTGGTGGGGTGCGTACCGACTGGTACTTTGAACTGGTATGCCGATATCGGCCAAGGAGTTTCGAGTGAAACTTTCGGAACGAGATAAGCGGCGGTTCCTGTGGGCCTTGCTCATCGTGCTGGGTGTGGCGGCGGTACTCTATAGCAGCATCAACCTGTTTATTCTGCCGTTGCGCCAATCCAAGGTGTCCGCCTTGGGGCGGTTGGACAAATTGCATGAGCAGATTATGCAAGCCGAGGCGGATCTGCATGGGCTGGATGCCATTCGGGCCGAGGTCGGGCGTCTGCAGGCGGGCCTGGAAGGATCCACCAATCATTTTGTGTTGCGCCCGCTTCTGGCAGGAAACTTGCTCGTTCCATTACAGAACCTGGTCGAACCGATGGCCAAGGCGAGTGGGGTGCAGATTGACGCCTGGAGCGAGCGCGGACGCATGGAGATGCCGGTAAACAAGAAAGATGCGACCATGACGATTGATCGCTATCAGGTCGAGCTGGCGCTCACGGGACCGTATGCGGCGGTGCGTGAGTTTGTGCTGGCCTTGGAGCGAACCAATGCGTATGTATGCGTCACGGAACTTGAAATTTTGGGGCAGGCCGCGGATGTGCAGAAGCACAAGATTCGCTTGGGCATGGAGTGGCCGGTGTTTGGGGTGCAGGCGGTTACGGAGGCCGCCGCGGGGCGTGCCCGCAACGCGGCCGGCCAGCCCTAGGGGGTTTTTGTGAAACCAGTGCAACAGATGCGCATGATGTTCCTCGTGACGAGTGGGCGCATGGGCTTGGTATGGTTGGCTGCTTGGGCGATGACATGTCGCGCGGCAGATGTCCCCGTGCGGGACACGCCGGCGCCGGGACAGGAGACCGTTGCTCCGCCGCAGTGGGAACCTGCGCCTGCACCGCTGCAGCCGCCTACTGGGGCGTCGTCGTCAAGGCCTGCCGCTGTGGTGGCGGCACCGGCTCCGGTAGCGCCGGCTGTGCCAAAACTGGTCTTTGGCAAAGAGGCGCCGGCGGTTGCGCCTGCGCAAACGGCGGAAGTCGCCACGGTGTCCGAGGCGCTGCCGATCGCCCTGACGGCTACCCAGGTGGTCGACGGAGCCACACAGGCATTGCTGCGCGATCCGTTTTGGCCGTCCGATTATACGCCGCCGGTGTCGGTGCCGGAGGTGAAAGGCCGTCCCGCCGGAGGAACGATACGGGTGCCGGATGTTGTCATTCAGGAAGCCGAGTGGCGCGCGGTGGAGAAGGAGTTGAACGCGGCCGCCAAGAATTGGGGGCGGATGCCGGACAAGAAGGGACAGGATCAGCTCTTTGTGCTCATTCATGGCAAGCCGTATCTGGTTGGCGATACGGTCAGCCTGACAGCGGGCGGTAAAACGTTCCGGTGGCGGATTGCGGATATCACGCGGCAGGCGGGCCCGGTGTTTGAGCGGCAACAGCAAAAAGCGGTAGCGTCCGGTTCGCAAAAGTGAGGGATGGTTGGTAGGGTGATGGCAAGGGTGTAGCGGATCAGTTCCGCCAATGGAGGAGGGGGTAAATATGGAAAAGCAAATTGGTATCCGTGTATCGCAATGGCGCTGGTGGCCGGTGGCCGTGGCGCTTTCCACCCGGTTGGTGGTGGCTGCAGACGGGGGGGGGGCGGAAGCACCGGTGGCCAGACCGCTCGCGCCGGAGGCGGCGGTGGTGGCGCCGGTTGCCACAAACAACTCGCAGGTCATCTCGCTCACACTGGATGATGTGCCGCTGGCGGAGGTGGTCCGGTTGTTCACCCGCATCTCCGGGGCGAACATCATTGCCGCCACGACAAATTTACAGGGACAGGTCACGGCTAATCTGCAGGATGTGGCTTGGAAGCCGGCCTTTGAGTCCATTCTGGAGCGCCAGAACCTGCAGTTGATCGAGAAGCCGCCGGCGTCGGGTATCTATGTGATTGAGGCGCGCAGGACCAGCGAGGATCCGCGTGTCTCCACCACGGTAAAACTGAATTACGCGAAGGTTGCGGACGTGTCGGCCCTCGTGACCAGTGTGCTGGGCAAGGATGGTTTCGTGACGCCCTTTGCTGCGGCCAACAGCATTGTGATCAGTGCCTCGGCCATCAAGGGCGCGGAGGTGCGCAAGATCGTCGAGGAGCTTGATCGGCCGCGCGCGCAAGTCGCGATCGAAACCAGAATCCTGGAGCTGACGGCCGATACCTCCAAAAAGTTGGGAATTAATTGGGGGACGACTAAAGGGCTTGTTGATCATGCGGTGGACTTTACCGCTGGGATGAGCTATGACAAAGCGGTCGGTACTACGCCCAGCGAGGCACGCGTGCGTGGCGCATCCTTAAGCCCTGCTGAGTTCGGCGTTACGTTAAGTATGTTGGAGGCGGCCGGTGGGGGCAAGACCGTTTCGAATCCCAAAGTATTGGTGGCCAATGAAGAGAAGGCGCTGATAAAAATGGCCACGGATGAGCCGAACCTCAAGACCTCGATCACGCGTGCCAGCGTGGTCGGGCAGTCGGACCTGACCACCACGGAATTGGATGCTACGCGTCCGTATTTCACGTATGGCATTACGATGGAGGTGACACCCCGTATCAACACGGCGAGTAATATCACCATCACCATTAAGCCGGAGTTGAGTGATAAGGATACGGCAAATTCAAAGACCGTGGGTGGGAACAGTTTTCCGGCGATCATGAAGAAGTCGGTGGAGACCATCTTCAGTTTGGGCGATGGCTATACCGCTGCCATTGGTGGCCTGATTAAGAACACCGCCACGGATGTGGATACCAAAGTCCCCCTGCTGGGCGATATTCCGTGGTTGGGTGAGTGGTTGTTCGCTTACAAGAGCCGTGTAAATGTTCAGACCGAGACGCTGATTTTTGTGACCGTCAGCATTGTGGATCCGCAGAGCAATCTCGAACGGTCGCAGTTGCCCACCGAATCGACGCTGTATCAGAAGAACTATCCGATGAAGCTTGCGCCGACGACCACGAACACGCTGGCGAACCTCTTGCCGTAAGCGCAAGGCAGATGAGGGTGCCGTTACTCGTCGCGGTGCGGGCGGTTTTGGTTGTAGGCCTTGATGCGCATGTTCAGGGCACCGACGGAGCCGAGGTCATTGCGCGCGGAAGCCAAGGCTACGGCTTTGCGCGCCCAGTCGATGGCGCGCCGGAAGTTGCCGGTTTCCGCATAGGCCGCGCCGAGCGTGTCGAGTACGGCCGGTTCTTCACTGCGGGTGATTTCGCGGGCCTGTTCCGCGAGGCGGACCGCGTCCTTACCGTTGCGGATCTCGTCGAACGGGCAGGTGGCGAGCAGCCAGGCCAGATCGTTGAGGGCACTGAGGTCCTGTGGGGCGGTCTGTAGCCGCAGGCGCAGCGTATCCGCCAAAGCCCGCGCCTGTTCGGTCTTGCCGGCACGTTCCTGTTCGGCGGCGGCGTGCAGGAAGTCCATGGGAATGCCATTGTTTTGCATGGTCACGCGCATGTCTTCCTTGTCAATGGCCTTGATGTAGGCCTCTTCCGGCGTGATCTTCCCCTTGAGCACCAGGCGCGTCAGGTCGTCGCTGAAGGTTTGCATGCCGAGACCGCGGCTGGTCTGCATGACCGTGGGGATCATGAAGGTTTTGGCTTCGCGGATGTGATTGGCCACCGGCACGTTTACCAGCAGCACCTCGAAGGAGGCGATGCGTCCGCCGCCGATCTTGCGGCAGAGCGTCTGTGCCACCACGCCCTTGAGGGCGTCGCCCAGCATGGCGCGGATCTGGTTTTGCCGGTCGGCCGGGAATTTATCAATAATCCGGTCTACCGTGGTGGCGGCGGTATTGGTGTGCAGGGTGGCGAAGACCAGGTGGCCGGTTTCCGCGGTTTCGATGGCCGTCTCCATGGTTTCCAGATCGCGCATTTCGCCTACCAGCACGATGTCGGGGTCTTCGCGCAGGGCGGCGCGCAGGGCGCGTGAGAAGCTGGTGGTGTCGCGATGCACTTCGCGCTGATTGATCAGGCACTTGTTCGGTTTGTGCACGAATTCAATCGGATCTTCAACGGTAATGATGTGTTCGGCGCGCGTGCGGTTGATGGTGTCGATCAGGGCGGCGAGGGTCGTGGACTTGCCGCTGCCGGTCGGTCCGGTCACCACGACCAGCCCTTTGGACATCATGCAGAAATCGCGCAGTGCGGTGGGCAGGTTCAGCTCTTCGATGGTGGGGATAATTTCCGGGATCTGGCGCATCACGGTGCCGGCGCCGCGCATATCGAAGAAACCGTTGACGCGGAAGCGGCCCACGCCGGGCACCTCATGGGCGAAGTCGGTGTCCCATTCATCCCGGAGTTGCGCGCGGTTGTGGTCGCTCATGATCTCCGTCAGCATGGCGAGGATGCCTTCGCTGGTCATCGTCTCGAACTCGTCAATGGCCCGCATTTCGCCGTGGATGCGCATGTAGGGCTTGAGGTTGGAGGTCAGGTGCACGTCGCTGGCGCTGTGCTCGACCATGTACCGGAGTAAGACGTCAATGGCAGCCATGGGATTCTCCTCGCTGAAATAATCGGTGGGACGGGGCGCAGCCGGATGTGATCGTTATAGCAGAAAGCGTGCGAGAGAGGAAATGCGGAGTTTGGTGCCGGGGGCGCGGGCTCATGCTGGCATGGCTGGGAGCCGGAAGGAATGGTTGTTTTCGGGGACGGCGTATAGCGGTTCGACGGTGGTGAAGCCGCGCTGGGCCAGTACGGCCAGCAGGGTCTGCAGGAAGGATTCGGGTGTGGAGGCACCACTGGCGATCCCGAGCGTGTGAATGGTTGCCAGCGGCACCTGGTCCAGTTCCGTCTCGTCGCCGATCAATTGCGCCGGGCAGCCGGCCTGGTGCGCGGTCTCGACCAGACGGCGGCTGTTGGAACTGTTGGGTGATCCCAGTACCAGGACCAGTTGTACCCGAGTCGCCAGGATGCGCACGGCCAGTTGTCGGTTGCGCGTGGCATAGCAGATGTCGTGATGCGGGGGGTGTCGCAGGAGGGGGAACCGGGTTCGCAGGATGGTCAGAACGCCGTCCGTGATCTCCGGTGTCAGCGTGGTTTGTGAAACGACCCCTACGCGGTTGGGATCGATGGGGGTCACCTGCCTGGCTTCGCTTTCGTTTTCCACGACGAGGACGTGCGCGGGCGCTTCGCCGACGATGCCGATCACCTCGGCGTGGGCGCGATGACCGATGCAGATTATGCTGCAATCCTCGCTCGCAAAGTGCAGGACTTCCCGGTGCACCTTCGCCACAAACGGGCACGTGGCGTCAATAATGCGCAACTGACGTCGGCAGGCCTCTTCGCGTACGGCGGGTGCCACGCCGTGTGCGGAGAAGAGGACGACCGCGCCGGGCGGGATCTCTGCCAGCCGTTCTACGAAGTGCAGGCCGCGCGTCGCCAATGCGCCGGTCACTTGGGCGTTATGGACGATTTCATGCAGGCCGTAGACGGGGCCGGGGTAGCGGTCCAAGGCGGCCTCGGCTGCGGCCACGGCGCGGGTGACGCCGGAGCAGAACCCATGGGGATGAGTGACCAGAATGCGTTTGGTTGACATGGGGTGGGTGTGGTGGACCTGCGTTGACCTTCGTGGCGCTTTCAGGTAAGAGTATCCGCGGCGGGTGGTATTGGAAAGTGTAAAGGTGGCGGACGCTTTTCCACTGGTGACACAGAGGTGCTGTCGCATGACAATGCTTGGGCGAGGGATTGCTTGGAACAACTGGCTGGTGCGGCATATGCGCCGTCGTGTCGCGCCGGCGCATTTGCTGGTGCTGCTCCCGCGTTGTCTGCAGCGTACGGGGTGTGGTCAGGATGTGGTGTCGGATTTGGCGGCTTGTCGGCGCTGTGGCCAGTGTGATCTGGCGTCCTTGGTCCGGTTGCGCGCGGAAACCGGGGTGCGGGTGCATGTGGCAGGGGGTGGCCGTGCGGCGTTGGCGCTGACCCGCCAGTCGACGTGCACGCCGTGGTGGCCTGCGCCTGCGAGAAGGAGTTGTGGGAGGGGATTCGCGCCGCTTTTCCTAAGCCGGTACTGGCCGTTTCTAATGAGACCCCGGAGGGATTATGCCGCAATACGCGAGTCGCGACGGATCGTCTTGTGGCGGCCATCCGGTCTATGATTCGGTCTTGAGCACGTTTGTTGAGGGGGGGAGGAAAAGTGTGCGGGGTGGCGCAAGTTGCTTGCCGTAGAGGGGTGGGGCTGTCATAATGGCCTCTTGTCGCCTGCAAGGGGAATTTATTGAATGGGTGAAAGCAATCTTAACGAAGGCGGCGAGGTTTTGCCCCGCACGGTCATTGATGCGGAGGTTTGTAAGGGGTGTCGGCGATGTATTGCGGCCTGTCCGCGTCAGGTTTTGCGTCTGCGCCCCGTCATGAACCATGCTGGCATTCAGCCGGCGGAGTATGGCGGGCGCGATTGTACGGGGTGTGGCATTTGTTTTTATAACTGCCCGGAACCGTACGCGATTCGGGTAGAGGCCCCGGACCGGTCAAAGCGCAAGGTTTGAACGGTGGTAACTTGCAGCTTGGCAGGAGGGTGTAGGACGTATGGTCAGACTGATGAAAGGCAATGAGGCGGTGGTCGCCGGCGCAATGTATGCCGGTTGTGATGCCTTCTTCGGTTATCCCATTACACCGGCCAGCGAGATTGCTCATGCCGCCGCGGAGTGGTTTCCGGCGGTGGGGCGTGTCTTTATTCAGGCGGAGTGTGAAACCGCCTCGATCAATATGGTTTATGGTGCCGGTGCGGCCGGCAAGCTTGCGATGACGGCGACCTCCGGGCCAGGGATGAGCCTGATGCAGGAAGGGCTTTCCTATATGGCGGGGACCGGGATCCCCGGGGTCGTGGTCAATATCCAGCGCGCCGGGCCGGCGCTTGGCAATGTCTATACCGAGCAAGCGGATTACAATCAGGCGGTGAAGGGGGGCGGGCATGGTAGCTATCATGCCATGGTCTTGGCCCCGGCCAGCGTACAGGAGTTGTGCGACGGCACCATGCGCGCTTTTGCGTTGGCGTTTCAATACCGCACGCCGGTGATTGTCTTGTCGGATGCGGCCCAGGGGCAGATGACCGAACCGATGCGCCTGCCTCTGTCTGAACATGGCCGGCCCGCGGGGGTGGAGGCCTGGGCGGTGCAGGGGACCGCTGCCACGCGTGGCAACCTACATACCTCGATCTTCCTGGATGTGGATGTGCTGGAAGGGATTAACCGGGATTTGCAGAGCAAGTACGCCGCCATGCAGGTGGAGGCCGCCGCAGAAGAGTCTCGTATTGATGATGCGGAGGTGGTGTTTCTCGCCTATGGCACCTCCAGTCGCATCGCGCGCACCGCCGTGGATCAACTGCGCGCGGACGGGGTGCGAGCGGGTTTGTTTCGTCCACTGACCCTGTTCCCGTTTCCGCGGCAGGCGCTTTGTCGCCTGGCACAGCGGAAGTTGGTGGTGGTGGAGATGAGTTGCGGACAGTTTTATGAGGATGTCATCGGGCAATTTGCCGCTGGCATCCGTAAGGTCCCGGAGGTGCAGTTGGTGCACCGGATGGGCGGAGTGTTGGTTTCGGTGGATGCCGTGGTGGAAGCTGCGCGCAAACTTGTATGAGTACCAAATGTACAGTGGGGATGTTTGAGTCGTTCGCGCGTTCGGGGCGCGCGACCCGGAGCTCGCACTACTGCGCCGGCTGTGGCCATGGCATTCTGCACAAGCTGATTACCGAGGCGCTGGTCGAGCTGGGGTTGCAGGATCGTACGGTGGTGGTCAGCCCCATCGGCTGCGCGGTGTTTGGTTATTATTACTGGGACGTGGGGAATATTGGTGCCGCGCATGGGCGGGTACCGGCGGTAGCCACCGCCGTGAGCCGCACCCATCCACAGGCCGTCGTCGTGGCCTATCAGGGCGACGGTGATCTGGCGGCCATCGGGTTCAATTGCGCGGTGCAGGCCGCCAATCGCGGCGAACGCATGGTAACGTTCATGGTCAACAACTGCACCTATGGGATGACCGGTGGTCAGATGTCGCCCACCACGTTGCTGGGACAGCGCACGCTGACTTCGCCGCTAGGGCGGGATGCCGCGACGGAAGGACATCCGTTGCGCGTGGCCGAGATGTTCAATCAGTTGCAGGCGCCGGTCTATATTGCCCGATGTTCCGTGGCAGATACAAAACGGATCATGCAGACCAGGCAGATCGTGCGCAAGGCGCTTGAGTTGCAGCGGGATGGCAAAGGATACGCGTACGTCGAGGTGCTGTCGCCCTGCCCCACGGCCATGGGGCTGGATGCGCTGGCGGCGGCACGTTTTGCTGCGGAACAGATGGAGCAGGTCTTTCCCCTTGGCGTGTTGCGGGATCGCAGTGCCGAGGCCGCGCCGCTGCCACCGCCGGCGCCGGCTTGTTCTGCGCATGATTTCTTTGCCCGGTTTCGGGATCGAGACTTTCCTGTTCCGGTGGAGGATTCGACCTGTCCGGAACGGCGCATGATTGTGGCCGGGTCCGGCGGGCAGGGGATTCTGGTGTTGGGGCTCTGTCTGATTGAAGCTGGCTCCTTGGCGCAGCGTTTTGTCACCTGGTATCCCACCTATGGGCCGGAACAGCGCGGCGGCTTTGCCTCGTGTGCCTTGGTGATTGGCGGCCGTACGATCGGCTCGCCGCATGTGGAACACCCGGATATCCTGGTCTGCTTGACCCGTTCCATGCTGGAGCGTTTCCTCCCTCTGGTGAAACCAGGCGGCCTGGTGTTCTGTGATACGATGATTCTGGGCCCGGACGCGCCGTCCCGGCCGGATGTACGCATGATCGCGGTGCCCGCCACGGAGTTGGCGGCCGCCAATGGCAGCAGTCGCGCAGCCAATACCGTGATGCTCACCGCCCTGTTGCATACCCGCGCCACCGGGTTACCGGAGGATGCTATTCTACAGGCCCGTGATGCCACCCTACGGAAGAAACCCAACCTGATTGCATTGAACCGGCAGGTGTTTGATGCGGGCATGGCTTGGTGTCGCCAGCATCTGCCTTGATGTGGTCTGGTCCGTCTATGCCTGAGTAGCTGCCGGGCCGAAGCTTACGCCAGCCGCGCCGCTCGCGCTGCCGTTACCTGCCACTTCAGCGGCTGCCCGGCGAGATAGCGGTCGAGTTCCTCAATCATGTAGCGCCCCATACGGCGGCATTCGTTGTCTGTTGAGCCAGCGATGTGCGGGGTCAGGAAGACATTGGGCAACGTATAGAGCGGCGATCCCGGCACGGGCGGCTCGGGATGGGTGACGTCCAGAACGGCGGTGAGGTCCGGCCGCCGCTGCAACACCTCGATCATCTCGGCTTCGCGCACGATGGCGCCGCGCGCCGTGTTGATGAACGTCGCCCCCGGCTTCATGGACGCGAGCAGCGCGCCAGTAATGAGCCCTTCCGTCTCCTGGAGCCACGGCGCATGTAGCGAGACTACGTCACACACTCGGAAGAGTTGCGCCAGGGCAACCGGAGTGACGCCCAGCGCGGCCGCTTCCGCCGCCTGGAGGAACGGGCCGGAGACCAGCACGCGCCG
>CAYSHQ010000025.1:0-12760 GCA_964430835.1 uncultured Lentisphaerales bacterium | reverse complement strand
CCCAGCGATACCACCCGCTGAACGCAAACCGGCGGGACGGCCGCCAGCAAGGCGCACGGCAGCAAACCCGCCGCCAGCATACCAGCCACCCCCCCCCCTGCCACCACCTGCCACGTTCCTGCGCATTGTCAGACCCCCTGCGGTTACCAGCCTTGCCCGGCAGCCCGTCATTGTGAGCATCCTGCCATGCCAAGGCAAATGGAATTCGCTAGCCTTCCCGGATGAGGTCAGCTACCTTTTGCTTCTTGGCAAGCGGAAGCAGGCAATTACTATGCGGAAATCAGTAGCAACGATCTGGATCCTATCGATCCTGGCAGTGGCCGTCAGCGGCTGCTCCATGTTTCCCGGACCCGACCCGGCCATGCGGGTCTGCGACTCGCAACTGAACCGGCTGGAGATCCAGTATCTGCCGGGCCTAGGTGATCCGCTCGTACGCTTGTCGATCTTAGGGAGCGGCTACCTCCGGATCCAGCGCGGGGTGAGCCCGCTGGTCACCAACGATTTCTCGCAAAACGTGATCTGCAGCCAGTGGGGTGATATCCAGGTGGACCAGATCAATCTGCAACCGGCCGAGGCCCTCATGATCTTCCAGACGCTGGTGGATCGCGGCCTGTTACGGGAGCCGGACAAGGCCTTCCAATCCACCGCCCAGCGGGGAGGCGCCACGGCGATCATTACCGGCACGCTCAATAATGAAGCCATAGCACGCAACGCGATCGAACCGGAACTTCTGGGGTACATCCGTCACCTGATCACGATCTTTGACGCGACCAAGGCCACCGAGCGCACCCGCTGAAAGCGCGCCATCACGCCGTCCGGATCATGACCAGGTCAAAGGCCGGCTCCTCATACGGGTGTGCCTGCCGCAAGGCGCTCACGACGTTCGCCACGGCCTCAGCCCTCACCACCATCTCCACCCGGAATTCCGGCACGCGCTCCACCTGACCGGTGGTGCCGAGAAAGGGGTTGCTGCCGGCCAGCGGACGGAACTGCCCCTCGCCTGCCACCTGCCACGCACAGCAGTCGTAGTTGGCATAGCGCCCCGCCCCCGCGGCAAAGAGCGCATCTTTGACCGGCTCCAGATGCGTCTGCGGGATATAGACCGTGAGCTTATACATGCGCGCCCCCCTGCGGTTCCGTCGGCAGGTCTGCGGCCGCCGGGGGCATTTGTACCCGGGCATAGAAGGGAAAGCGGGCGGGATCATCGCCCAGCGGATACCGCGACCAGCGCGGATACATCAGCATCCACTGCGAAGGGTGGCGCCGGATGTGGCGTAGCAGCACATTCACGATGCGCTGCGTAAGCTGCGTGTCCGATTCCCCCGGCAGCGGACGCAACGGCGGCGGCACGTGGATATCATACCGTCCATCCTTGCGCGCATACGGAAAGCCAAAATAGACCGGTGCGTGGAAGCGGCGTGCCAGGAGCGCCACCCCGCTCGAGACCATGGCCGGGCGTCCGCCAAAGTCCACCCAGACGCCCCCCTTCTGCTCACTGGTATGCTGGTCCAGCACAAACCCCGCCACGTGCCCCCCCTTCATCTCCTTCAGCAACACGCGCAAGGCGCCATCGGCGAACACCAACCGGACCCCCAGAGCGCTCCGCAGCCGGTTGGCGCGCGCCGTAATCACCTGGCTCCACTGTTCCTTGACCACAGCCACCAGCGGAACGCCAGCCAACCCGCCCACCAGCAGCGTCATCTCCCAGTTGCCAAAATGCGCCGCCACCACCAGCGCCGGGCGGTCCGTCATCAACCCGCTGCGCCGCACCTAATCCAAGCGTGTCCAAGCCCCCACCCGTGCCGCCGTATCGCGTCCGAACCAAATGCTGTCCAGCGCGATTGCCGCCGCACGCCGGTAGGAACCCCGTACCAGCAACCGACTGCGCCACGGCGTCATGCGTACGCCGAACAGCAGCCTCAGATTCGCCTCAGCCACCCGCCGCCCATATCGGTCCAGGGTGGCCCCCAGCGTCCCCAGCACCCGCGCGAGTGCCAGCACCCGGCGTCGAGACAAGCGCGGGATCAGGAAATCCGCCACCGCGAACAACCCGGTCACAAGTGGCTCGCGCAGCTTCCGCCACACCTGCCGTACAGGCCTGTATCTGGTTTTTTTTGCCATAAAAAGGAGGCGACACCGTACCACACGCCGTCCCGCTTGACAATCCTGCCGGATGCTGAGCCCGGGCATGCTGGCCTAGAATCTAGGCTGGAATCGCGCAGGGGTTTATGACAAACTCACGGGCGGATCGTTGACAGGGCCTGCGCCTCAACCCAACCGTACCAGGACCGATCTTCATGAACGGCGACAACAATTCTGCCTATAAAGTCATTGTTGAAACAGGCGAACCTCTGGCTGGCGAGTTCCTCCTTGGCGCAGCAGGTGCACGGCTCGGTCGCTCCAGCCTGAACGATATTGCGCTCCCCGACCCCCTGCTCTCCCGTCACCATTGCCGCTTTGAACTGCGCGGGGACGAATTGTGGGTGGTAGACCTCGCCAGCGCCAATCAAACCACCGTCAACGGCAAAACCATCGAAGAATGCCACCTGCACCCCGGCGATGCCGTCCAGGTGGGCGACACCATCCTGCGTGTGGCAACCGCCAGCGGTAACGAACCCCCCGCGCCCACCCCCAGGATAGCACCCCCGGTGGACACCATCCCCGCCGGACCCACACTCACGAGCAACCAGCCTCTGATCCCCGTGATTGACCTCGGGCTCGATCAGCACACGGCGCTCCCCCCAGCCACACGCCACAACTGGCGCCCCCTGCTCTGGTCGGTGGCCGGCATCGCCATCCTGCTGCTCGGCAGCTTCTTCTTCATCGACACCACCCCCTCCGCACCCCAACCGTTGCCCGTCCCCGAAGTCCAGGACTTCACCCTGCAAATCCTATACGAAAAGGTAGAGGCGGATCCGTCGAGCATCTTCCGGTACGAGATGACGCTCTCCCCGGCCAACGACATTGCCATCCGCATTGACGACCTGCGGCAAGACAACCACCCCCGCAAGGAGTTGCGCATCCCGGATACGGATCGTGTGCGGGATCTTGCACGTGAGTTGCTTGCCAGCGGCTTTTTCAAGCTCGACCCAGCCTACATCGGCATCAACCCCCAACCGGGCGCGCTGACCTCTTGGGACCTTACCATCATCGTCGGCCGCCAAGCCCACCATTGCCGCGTGGTCAACCGCCTGGAGCCGGAAGTCTTCCGCACCGTGCGCGAACGCATCGAGACCTTCGGCAAAAATGAACTCGGCATCTGGGCTATCCAGTTCTCCCGTGACAAACTCCTGGATCTGGCCGCAGATGCCTTCCGCGTGGGACGCAAATTCTACGACGAGCGGGAAATCCAGTACGGCAACCTCTTCCAAGCCATTACCCGGCTCAAGGAGGCAGAATTCTATCTCGAGACCGTCGAGCCCAAGCCGGATTTCTTTGCCGAGATCATCGAGAGCCGGCGCCAGGCTACCGACGAACTCGACCGGCGCTACAAGGATCAATGTTTCCGCGCTGATCGCGCCAGCAACATGGGGGAATGGCAAACCGCTGCCCAGGAATTGCGCATCCTGCGCGAACTGCTGCCAGACCGCAACGACGACCGCTACAAGGACGCCACCCGCAAGCTGATTGACGTGGAAGCACGCCTCAAGGCGCGCCGCAAATAATCCCTTGGAGATGCCGTCATGAACCGCCCCCCATCCTGTACCGTGCGCCTGTTACCCGTCGCCGTCCTGCTGCTGCTTGCCAGCCCGGGTTGGGCGGCCCCCAAGCCACCCCCGGCGGAGCCCACCGGCCAACTCCACCTTACCTCGGAACCGGCCAAGGCCACAGTGCTGGTGGACCGCCAGACGCGCGGCGAAACGCCACTCACCATCCCCATGACCGGCACCCACCTGATTACCCTCCAGAAACAAGGCTATCACGATCTCTGGGAAAGCGTGACGGTACAGGCACAGGACACCCGGAATCTGGAATTCAAACTCGAACCTCTACTTGGACTGCTCCTGCTGCACAGCACGCCCACCAACGCCGATGTCACCGTGGGGGGGCTCTCCCTGGGCCGCACCCCGCTCATGGTCAACACGCTCTCGCTCGGCACGCATCGCATTAAAATCAACGCTCCCGGCTACCAAGCCAAGGAGGTGGAAGTCCAGCTGCTGGACCGCACCCCCATCCGCAAATCGATCGACCTACAATCCAACTCCGCTACCCTCACGGTGGAGACCGATGCCGAAGGTGCCAGCATCCGGATCAACGGCATCGAGCGCGGCAGTTCCCCCTGCACCGTGGACCGCATCCCCGAAGGCGACCTCACCGTGGAGATCCGGGCCGTCGGCTATACCCCGCTCACCCACAAGATGAAACTGTCGGCCGGCGAAACCCAACAGATCAAACTCCCCATGACCGCCCTTCCCGCCGCCCTGCGCATCGTATCCATCCCGGACAAGGCACGTGTCTATATTAACAACGAACCCCGCGGGCAAACCCCCCTTGACCAACCCGCCCTCCCCCCGGGCAAATACCGCGTACGCGTTGAGGCTGACGGCTACGATCCCAACGCCCGTGACATCACCGTGACCCGCGGCGACCGCAAAACCGAAGAGTTCCGACTCCTCTCCAACGCCGGCCGCATTGACCTGATCACGGAGCCTGATCGCGTCAGCATCCTGCTCGATGGCCGGAAAGTCGGCGAAACCAAAGCCAAGCCAGAGGCTACCACCAACATCTCCGAGCCGCTGGCCATTGAACCCGTCGCGGCCGGCGAACATGAACTGCGCCTGGTGCGCAAAGGGTACGCGGACAGCAAGCAGACCGTGACACTCGAAACCGGAAAGATCCTGCCGCTGCACATTAAACTGGTGCGCCGCTACATCCCGGATTGCCTGGTCGTCACCACCCGTGGCATGGAGTTCCGCGGGGTCCTCGAATCCGACACCGCCGAGTCCGTCCGTATGGAAACCGCCCCCGGCGTGATGACTACCTTCCCACGCAAGGACGTCAAATATCTGCGCGCGCTGCGGGAAGACGGGGCACCCGAGTAAGCCTGACGGCTGCGGCTTGGCCGCAGCAGGCCTGGGAATCCAGGCTCTTTGATTTGGTGCTCGGGGGGGGACTTGAACCCCCACGCCTTTCGGCACATGCCCCTCAAACATGCGTGTCTGCCATTTCACCACCCGAGCTCAGGCGCGAAGGGCAAAAAGATATACCACCTGCTGGCTGCATGCAAGCAAATCACGCAGCAACAATTTGCGCAGGGTGTGGTTTCTGTTCGTGGGCGCAGACTGTGAAATTCACCCCGAAGGCTTGCTGATTGGCTTACTCGCCGCCCTTTCACCAAAACCGCACAATCCGTTACCCTGGATAAACGACGCCGGGTGCAGGGTTCAGAAATCCACCAGCGCCACCGCCCGTTCCGGCTGACGGTTGTTGATGCGCCTGCCAAGCGCCGCATAGCGTGCGATCCGTGCGACCAACGGCTGGTCCCGCAGCGGATTGGCCGGATGGAAAAGCCCCAGGTGGGGATTGGCCGCCGCCAGCTTCTCATGCGCAATCAACGCCCAGGCGGCATCCGTCAAGTGCCGGAACTCCGGCTCCAGCAGAATCGGGCAGTTAAAGCTCTGTCGCGAACTGTTGATATCCACGCCGCTGATCTCCATCAGCTCGTTCTGTCGGCAGAGCTGCTGCAAGCGCAGCAGCTGCGGCTTGGTGTTGCGCGGCGGCATGTACGTGATCGCCCGGAAGCCGATCGCCCGTAGTTCCGGCACGAGCAGGTCGAGATAGTCGTCCTCAAACTTCTCGGCCTTCTTGTCGCCCGTCGGCGACTCGCCGACGTCCCCCAGGTAGGCGTAGGCCGGAATCGCGCCAATCGCATGGGCGAACGTCACCGCCTCCACCACATTGAGACACTCCTGCTTGGAGGAAGGAATAAAGAAATCGGCTACCAGGGCGGACTTGAAAACACCCAGCAGATCGTAGACATAGTGGGGGTTGTTTCCATCCAGCAAGAGCTCCTTCAACTTCGGCGGCACGGGGATCCCCAACTGCTGCTCGAGACAGGCAATCAGGCGCGCGCCTTTGCCAAAGGTCTGAATCAGCTGCTGCGCCACGGCATACAGGATATGGCGCTCGGTGACCGAGCCACCCTGCGCCGCCTCGGAGATCGCCAGCACGTCGCGCTCAAAATCGAGTGGCGCCAGGCCGACTTGCACCAGCTTGGCGTTGAGCCGCTCGACCTCCTGACGATCCCGCAGAATCCGGCTGTCATGAATCGGCTGCAAAAAACGCGCACACGCCGCCAGCTGCGGCCGCGGAATGCCGTGCAGCGCGATATAGCTGATATTCGTCTCGTCGGGGTTATTGGTCTTGCGCCCTGCGACGCGCGTGCCATCCATATTCACGCGAATTTCACACCCAGCCGTGCTGGCGATCCCGATCGCCGCGCACGCCTCCAACATCTCCTCGCAACCGGCCACGGAGTCGTGGTCCATGATGCCGACGGTCTGCAACCCGGCCTGCGCCGCCTTCACCGCCGCCAGCGTGGGCGCATACGGGCTGAATGAATAGATGGTGTGGACGTGGTTGTTGACCTCCTCCGTCGGCTTCACACCCTGTTTCACCGATTCGCCCAGCGCCCGCACCGCCTCCAGGCGCACCTTTACACACGGATCATTCAGCTTCGCATCCACCATGGTAGCCGCTCCCCTTCCCTGCACTCACTTGGCCGTTACGCCGGCTTTCAGCACCGGCAACACTTCCTGTTCCAGATACGTATCGAGATCGAACAAGGCAAAGCCCGGACAGTCCGACGCCCGCACCACCTGGATCTGGTCAATCACCTGCGACGGGCGCAGCCGGCTCTCAGCAGCCGTCACGCCGATCCCCGGCAGCATATGCTGCCGGAGCCAGCGGGCGCGCGACTGATTCCCCACCAGTTCCGCAAACATGGCTGGGTCTTCCGTGTAATCCATCGGCAGCAGATAGTCCACCAGCCCGGCACGCACCCACGCTTCCCAGTCCTGCCCCACGGCCGCCAGGCACGAAGGGTACTTCCCGTAGACGGCCGCCGACAACACCTTGTCCTGCCCTTCGCGCCGCAGCATATTGCGCACATCCGCCACCAGTTCGGCTACCCGGTCACTCCGCCAGCGCGCAAACTCCTCCCGCCGCGCCCCACTCTTCACCTCGGCCGGCCACTCCCCGCACTTGCGCGTGGTGGCTTCCTCAAACCGCCGCCGCACCGTGGGCCCCAGGCTGCCGACAAAATCCGGGTACCGCACGAAATCCAGATGGATTCAGTCCACCCGGTATCGGGTGGCCACTTCCCGGGCGGCCTGCACCAGCATGCTGCGCACCTCAGGCACCGCCGGATCCAACCAGCGGCGCTCGCGACCGTCCTCCCCCGTCAGCAACCACCCCCGATTGCGAAATGACATCAGGCGTTCTTCCGAGCACTGCTCCGTGCAGAAACAGAAGAGCCAGGCATGCACGCGCAACCCGCGCGGCTTGGCCGCCGCCAGACACGCCGCCAACTGATCGCCCTGCTCCAGAAAGAGGCGCGAAGGCGGCAGCAACTGACTGCGATAGTTGGCAAAGCCGGCGCCCCCCACACACAGGTACAGGTCAGAAATGCCATGGTCCTTCAGAATCTGGCACGTGCGGTTCCAATCGCCCGGATACAACCCCTGGCCGGAGTGATCCCAGACCGCGCGTATCTCGCCATTGCGAGGCGCTTGCAGCGTCCCATACGCCAGTTCCATCTGCCGGCACAACGCTTCCGCCTGCTGCCACGCCTGGAAGGACTGCCCCTCCCGCCGTGCTGCGACGGCCGACGCCTCCCGTTGCTCCGCGGCCTTGACAGCCGCCAACGCCACGGCCCGGCGTTGCAGATCCTCCAGCCGTTTCGCCGGCTTGAGCAAAGCCGCCACCCCCCGGTATGGGCCGACCTGCCGCGCCGCGGCCAGCTTCCGGTCCGCCGCCGTCCCCCACAACGCAGGATCACACGACGCCGCCAACGCCAGCAACAACTGGGCCTTGGCAGCCACATCGCCATCGCCCAGGAGCACATGCGTCATCCAGAAGCCGTTGCGACAACTCAGCCAAGCCGGCTCGGTGGTGCGCACGCCCGCCCGATCATACCACCAGGCCACGACCTGCGACGACCCCGCCACCGGCTTTACCAGAAAGAGGTTTGGCGATGTCTGACGCACCACATCCGGCACCCCCGCCGGGCGCGGCGTGACAAACCGCATCTCCGCCCACCGGCCACTGCCATTGCTACGTACATAGCCACCCAGTTCCACGCCCATCAATTCCGCCAAAGCCGGCGAACTGGAATAGCAGACAATCAGCCGTCCGCCCCCTTTTACAAAACGGCGCAGCTGCGCGAGCTGCCCGGGCGAAGGATTGGCCATCTGCACCAGCAGCGCGACGCGCGCACCGGCCAGCAGGTCATCCAAACGGGAATCTCCGCCCAGCACCGCGTCAATCCCTGCTTCGCGGTACCAGCGAAAGGCATGCCGCGCAAGCGCGAGGGCAAACCCCCGGTCCGTCGGTGCCACCGACTGCTCGCCATGCACAATCACCACCGCATTGGAGAGCCCCGCGCCCTGTGCCCGGCCGGAACCTGCCAGCCAGCCGACGCCTATCAACAGGATCAAAAGCCACCGATACCACATACCACTCCCAATCTGCCGCCGACAGCCGAAACACAGCGGCATACCCTGCCCAAGCAGGCCGCGCATGATGTCATATTGACTGGTTCACGGCAAGGGGTTCTCCACGTGCAACCCATTATGGGCACGATCCGTGAACCGGGTCATCGCCAGCTCCCGGTCCAGCAAGGAAACGATCGGCTCCAACTGCATCGTCAACCTCCACGCTTTGTCCGCCATTCTACAGCAATTCCGCCACCACGGCATCGGCAACTTCGCGCCCATGCGCCGTCAGCCGCCAGCCGCCCGCCGCCGTGCGCACCAACACCCCCTGCCCTGCCAACCGCGCCAGCGTCAACAGCCATTGCGCCACACGCGGCTGTGCCGCCGGATACCGGCCAGCAAAAGACACGGGGTCTACCCCCTCCGCCAACCGCACCCCGAAAACAAACCGCTCCACCGCATCCGCCTCCGGCGCTACCTGCTCCGCTTCGCGCGGTGGCAGCTGTTCAGCCGCCAGATTGCGCTGATAACCAGCCAAATCGGCCTGATTCGTCCAGCGCCGCAACCCCGCGCGCGAGGCCGCCGATGGGCCAAGTCCAAGATAATCATCCCCCCGCCAACAGGCCAGGTTGTGCTGACACTCGTACCCCGGCCGCGCGTAATTGGAAATCTCATAGCGCGCCAGCCCCGCCGCGCCCAGCACCTCCTCGGCCATGGCCAGCGCCACCAGTTGCTCCTCTTCCTCCGGCACCACGACCTCCCCGTCTGCCACCGCTTGCGCCAACGGCGTGTCCGCCTCCACACTCAGCGCATAGACCGAAAGATGCGGCAGCTCCAGCGCCACCACCGCCGCCAGCGTCTGCTGCCACGCCTCGCGGGAGACCCCCGGCACCGCCGCAATGAGATCCACGCCGATATTTACAAACCCAGCCTCGCGCGCCACCGCCACGGCCGTGCGCACCTCCTGCGCCGTGTGCCGCCGCCCCAGGAAGCGCAAGACCGCATCATCCAACCCCTGTGCCCCGATACTCACCCGGTTCACGCCCAACGCCCGCAACGTCCGCACCAGCGCCGGGGTCACGCTCGCCGGGTTCAACTCCACGGTCCACTCCTCTACGGCCGCCAGCGACGCCTGCGCGCGCAACCCGGCCACCAGTGCCTGCAGCCCCGCCCCCCCCAGCATCGCCGGCGTGCCCCCCCCAAAATAGATCGTGCGCGGCTCCGCCCCATAAGCGCCCCCCGCCACCACCTGCCACTCCCGCCCCGGCAGCGCTGCATACACCTGCCGCATGGCCGCATCCGCCACGCCGGAATAAAAGCCACAATACCGGCATTTGCCGTCACAAAACGGCACATGTACATACAAATGCTTGCCGGCCTGCTGCCCGTCAGCCATACCACCGCTCCAGAAAACTCATACGCGCCTTCCGCCCGACCGGCCACGGCGCACCCAGCTTGTGCGAAATCCGCATCACAGGCCCAGAATCGCACACCCCGCCCGCCACAGGCAATGGCAGAATCAAACCCGGTTTCCAAATTCTCCCCTTCCCGAACGAAGCCCTTTTCGGCTACTCTGGAGACCTTCGCGGAAGGTGCGCTATGGTCAATAACATTCCCCCGAAACAGACACTCAGCAGCTTGGCTGGCACCACGCCGGCCGACCATCCCGAATACGATCCGCTGCCCCATCCCAACCCGCTGCCAGGCTCCCTGCCACCGCACGCGAGCATGATCATCCATGATCCGAGCCAGCACGGCGACCCCAACTCGTTCCCCGTCCTCAAAGCCTTTCAGGACTACTTGGAAATGGAACGCCAACAGGCACGCAAACGCCTGGTGACGCTGACCGTCTTTTTTGTATCGCTGATGACGCTCGTAGTCGCCGGGTTTATCCTGGCATTCATCTTCCTGCTCGGCAATCAGGCCAAGCGCGAAGATCAGCAGCAGGCCAGACAGGACCGGCTCCTTGAGGAGGTCCTGCAACCACGCAAGCCCCCGGAACCGACAGCGCCGCCCCCCCCAAGCACCGAACATGTGGCGCAACAGCTCGCCAAAGAGTTCCAGACCACCGCCCTGAACCTGCAAACCAACCTCAATAACCAGCTCTCTGCAGTCGGCGAGGTCGCCACACGGCTGGATAGCAAGGTGGATGCACAAAATGCGGAGGTGGCCAAACTGCGCGACGCACTCGTCGCCCTGCAGAAAGAGAATGCCAGCATACGCACCGATCTGCCCAAACTCGCGGCAGAAGCCGCACGTAAGACACCACCAACTGTCACCCCCGCACTGCCTGTACCCCCCGCGCCCGCCGCCCCGCGCGCCACCACGCCCGTGCCGGTACCCCCCGCGCCCGCCTCCCCACGCGCCACCGCATCCGTGACGGCCCCCACGCCCCCACCGGCCGCCCCACCAGCGACCCCACCGGCCGCCCGCGCCGCACCTCGCGGTACGAACCTCAAGGGGTATGACGAGACTGTGCTGCTGCTAAACGCCCGTGACAGCAATAACAAGATCTCCTGGCACGCGTTCGTACCGCGCTGAGGCAGGCCCAGCGCGGCAACGGCTCCGGCAGCTTGCGCGCTTTGGGCTTCGGCCAGCCAATCGCTAGACCGCCGCCGTCTTTATCACCCACGGATACCGCTGCGTCAGGTATGCCGCCCACTCTTTTAGTTCAGCCGTCGGCTCTACCAGCAGGGGCTTGAATAGCCATTCGGTTCCAACGCTCTGGAACCGGCCCGGCGTCTTGACCAACCGCTCCCATACACCCATCGCCGTGTCGCCCAAGGGCTTCAAGGCGGGCGATGTCACCTTGCGAAAGTCGGTATTGTGGGCGGGGGCGACCTGCAGGATGCTCACGATCTCCGCCTCGGGAACTTTGCCACCTTCCATCTCGTGGGCCAGCAACTGCTGACGCATCAACTGGTAGAACGGCTCGAAGAGCAGCGACTCAAACGACGGAATCAGCTCCTTGTCGAGCGGGCAGTCCGCCTTATCAAACAGCGTCCGGTAACTGCGCGTGCGATCCGTGCCAGTCGGATCCGCCTTGAGGTGGATGCTGTGGTAGGACTCGGTGTACGTCCACGCGATCAGCACGAGCTGCCGTTTGCCGTCCGTACGTTCGAACATCACGGCGGCATCGGCACTCGTGCCGTTCGCCCCGCGGGTGCGGCTGCCTTCCTCACGCACCCGCTCGTTCAGGTAGTTCTTCTTACCGATCCACGCGAAGGTCACGAACTGGCCGTCCTCGACGGGGAGCATCTGCTTGATCTCGGGAAAAAGCGGCCGCAAGATCGTCGCCAGCGGCTCTGGCTGGTTCGCAAAGGCGAACAGAAAGTTCACGCAGCAGACCTGCGAATCGCACAGGTGATTGCTCGGCCTGCCATTCAAGCCATCGTGCCATTTGATCTTGTGTTGGCAGAACCAATCGTCGGCCGCCGCACGGAACCCCGCAAACAGGTTCTCCTTTGCCAGGCTGGCCGGCAGACAGAAGGGCCTCGGCTTGCCGGCGTACTCGCCATAATGGCGGGCAGCGCCCGAGAAGCCTGGTGCCGCTTGTTTGAAGAGCGCCTGGCGCTCGCGCTCGGAATCAAGGAACTTACCCATGGGATCCTTTCTGCCCAACGGGCATCACGCCAGCATACATCAGCCACGACGCGGCATGCATCATGAAAGCGTTGAAACCAATGAATGTGGGTTTGGTTCAGCAGGTCCCGTGCCGCTGCGACTTGTCCGGTCACGGTGGTAGGTGGGCGCGATAGAGCTAACTGCGCGGAAGCCCCGTGCGGCGCTGGCGTAGCCCCGTCTCCAGGCTCGGACCGCGCGCTAAGCGAGCAACTCAATAGACCGACAACCAAAAAAAATGGCGCGCACCATTTTGTGCACGCTCCGCTGCAATCGTCCCATGACTATGGTTCCGCCCTTGAAGCGCGCCTGAGCCTATCCGCGACGCCCTGCTTTCGGACCCAACAATAAACGACTACCTGGAGCCAGCAATCGGACTCGGACCGATGACCTGCTGATTACAAATCAGCGGAAACGATTAAAAAGCCCCGCCAATTTAATAGTTGTAGTGCTTTTGTAGTTGTTATGAAGGGGGAAGTGTGGTA
>CAYSHQ010000024.1:0-12771 GCA_964430835.1 uncultured Lentisphaerales bacterium | reverse complement strand
GCTGCGCGTGAGGAAGCCGCGGGCGGAGCAGCCGGGGCCGGCCAGTTGGGCGTTCACCTCGGTCCAGATGGTCTCGGCGCTGTCCGGGGTGAGCAGTTCGTGGATGTTGAAGTAGCGGGCGAGTTCGAGGTGCGACCAGTCGTAGAGCGGGTTGCGCAGCAGGTAGGGCATGGTCTCGCTGAACTTCTGAAACTTTTCGCGGTCCGGGGCGTCGCCGGTGATGAAACGCTCTGCGACGCCGTTGCTGCGCAGGGCGCGCCACTTGTAGTGATCGCCCCCCAGCCAGAGCTGGGTGAGGTTCTGCCAGCGCTGGTCGGCCGCCACCTGCTGCGGGGGGAGGTGGCAGTGGTAGTCGATCACGGGCATGCGGGCGGCGTAGTCGTGGTAGAGGGCGCACGCCGGTTTGGATTGCAGCAGGAAATCCTCATGGAGGAAAGGTTTGTGTGTGCGCGTCGACATGGCTGGGTTCCTTTTCCGTACGCGGCCGTATGATAGCGGGGCCTCGGCAAAATGGCTAGAGTACGCTTTTGCAACGGGCGAAGGGCGTAGCGATGTCCGCGCGGAGGGCACGCACAGGTCTTCACACCAACGATTCGCTAGAGAAGCATCACCATTTGGCCAAACTTCAGGCAGTCTCATACTTTTAAAAGTATGAGACTGCACGGGGCGGCGCAGAAAGAAAGAGGGCAGGTGTATGGTAGGGGGCGCGCGGTTATCGTGAACCGGCGGGTGCTACCGGCAGCGCCAGGAATTCCCTCATCACCTGCTCGTAGTCTGGAGGAAAGTACCCTTCGCCGTCGTTGTGTGAGCCGCGCAGCGCGACGAAGCGCTTCGGCGGCGGCGCGGCTTGGAAGAGTTGTTCTCCCATGGCGAAGGGGATCATCTCATCCTCGCGGCTGTGCGCCACCAGCACCGGGCATGCCACGCGCGGAAGCCGCGCCAGCGAATCGTAGTGGAAGCGGCAGAGCAGGCGCGTCGGCAGGAAGGGGTAGAGGCGCGCCGCCATGGCCGGTAGGGAGGTGAAAGAGGCCTCGATGAGCAACGCGCCGGGGTGGACCTGCTCCGCCAGCCAGGTCGCCACGCTGCCCCCTAATGAGCGGCCGTAGACCACGATCTCGGCGGGCGCGAAACCACGTACCTGCACCAGGTGGTCCCAGGCGGCCCGCGCATCCTGATAAGTCCCCTCTTCGCTGGGGGTGCCGCTGCTGGTGCCGTAGCCGCGATAGTCGAAGATCAGCACATGCATCCCCAGGGAGTGGAAAAACCGGATCGCCTCCACCCGATGGCCGATATTGCCGCCGTTGCCGTGACAGAGCAGGATGGCGCGTCGACTGTTCGTCGAGGCCGCCGGCACATACCACCCCCCCAGCTTCTCGCCGTCCCGCGTGGCGAGCTGGAGCTCCTCAAATGCCAGCCGGTCGCGCGCCGGTGTCTCCTCGATCTCGCGCGTCGGGTAGTAGACCAGCCGGGACTGCCCGAAATAGAGGAGCAGGCATAACCCCGTAAAGACACCCAGCGCCACGCGCACCAGCGCGACCATGAGCAGGCGAAGGGTGCGTGGCAACGACAGGATCCTGCTTGGGGTCTTCCCGGCTACGGTATCGCCCCCTCGTACGGCGCGCAATACTGTCCCGTGCGCCAGACCCGCCCGTTCCGCCAACTTTCGTGTTGAGTTGCGCATGAGCACGCTCCCTAGGCTATACAGTCTCACGCACCTATTTCCGCGTTGCAAGCACTTTGTTTGGGTTCCTTTCGTGCTGGCAAATTTGTAAAATAGCCGCCTTTTTACGCAGGCGCTCGGGTTCAGCGCGGACGGTGCGCCCACCGCCTTGGCTGAACGCAGGGCGTCGCGGTATGGCAGCCACTGGGCACGTAGCAGGCGGAAGCGCGGTTGCGACTTCGGTGTCTGGCGCGGCGCACGAGTGCGGGTATCGGGCGGTTGTAGGAATAACCGAAGCGGGAGGATGAGTATGGCTTTGCAGGGTGATTTCTGGAACTATGCGGCGGATGGTCGGGAGTTTGTTGTACGACGGCGCGATCTGCAGGCGCCCTGGCAGAACTACCTCTCCACGGAAGGCATCAAGTCCGTCTTCTCGCATACCGGCGGGGGCAAGTCCTTTGGGCGCTGTTCCTATAATGACAGTTTTCTGGCCGACAACAATCCGCGCTTGGTCTTTGTGCGCGACCAGGACAGCGGCGTGGCCTGGACCATCAACGGTACGGACACGGCGCAGCAGCCCGCCGGTTGGTCCTGCACGCATGGCTTTGGGTATACGCGGCTGAGTGCGACGAATGGCGACATCGCCGGCAGTGTGACCTACTTCCTCCCCGTGGATGAGACCACCGAAGTCTGGCGCATCCGGTTGCAGAACACCGGCAGCGCTACGCGCCGGTTGCGCGTGTTTCCTTTCGCGCTGTGGAGCTTTGGCTATCGGGGGTACGACCAGAGTTTTGACAACATCTTCTTCGACGATGGCATGATCATCGGCGAGTGTCTCCATTGGCCGTTTCTGGATTATCGCACCACGAACGCGCAATACAACCGGAATTGGGACCACGTGGGGTTCATGGCCGCGAGCCCGGCGCCGTCCGGGTTTGACTGCGTGTACAAGGCGTTCGTCGGGGGGAACGCCCCGGTGCGCGCCGAAGCCGTGCAGGCGGGCGCCTGCCGGAACTCGACCAAACGCGGTGCGGCCAGTTGCGGCGCGCTGCAGCTCGACGTGACCGTGGCGCCGGGAGCCGTCGCGGATCTGGTCGTGCTGGTAGGCATGGCCAAAAATGCCGGGGATGCGCAACGGATCCGGACACGCTTCGGCACGCCGGCCCTCGCTGATGCCGCGCTGGCCGACGTCAAGCAGTGGTGGACCGACTACCTGGGCCGGATCAATATCACGCTGCCGGATGACGACATTACCTCATTTGCCAATGGCTGGAACCGCTACGGCATGTACACGCGGTATTACTACCGCTTCGGCGTGCGCGACACCGCGCAGGATATGGGCGCGTTTGCTGCGTTCGATGTGGAGCGTGCGCGCGCGCGCATCCAGCGCCTGTACGAGGCGCAATACCAGGACGGCAGCACCAATCACGACATTGACCAGTTGAACTCGCCATTTCACAAGTCGATCAACTCCGATGTTCCGCTTTGGCTCCCCTGGGCGGCTGGCAGCTTTGTGCGCGAAACCGGCGACTATGCGATGCTTGAGCAACGGTACCGCTATTTCGACGGCGGGGATGGGTCGGTCTACGAACATTGCGTGAAGGCGCTCGACTACATCCAACGCGAGAGCGGCCGGTTTGGTTTGCCGCTGTTGAAATGCGGCGACTGGAATGACTGCCTGATGGGGTCCAATAAGACGGGCGTGAGCGTGTGGCTGGGGATCTTCTATTATATCAACCTCATGGAAATGCATGAGCTGGCCACGCGTACCGGGCGGAGTGCCGATGCGGCGCGCTTTCTGGCGCAGGCACGCGAATTGTCGGACTCGATCAACCGGAATTGTTGGGACGGCCGCTGGTACCTGATGGCGTTGGATGACGACGGCGGCGTGATCGGGGGGCGCACGGAGCAGGAGGGACGTATCTACCTGATGCCGCAGACCTGGGCGATCCTGGCTGGCATTGCCTCGCCGGAGCGTGCGCGTACCAGCTTGCAGGCGGTCGAGGAACTCATGGATACGCCATTGGGGATCCCCCTGCTGGCGCCACCGTACACCAAGCCGCAGGAGCGGATCGGGGTGATCGGCCGCATGGCGCCGTACGAGCATCACAATGGTGGCGTGTGGAATCACGCCGTGACCTGGGCGATCCTGGCGGAGTGCCGGATCGGCCGGCCGGATCGTGCGCTGGACCTCTATCGCCGCCTGATGCCGGCCTACCTGAGCCAGACCTGGCCGGCATACATCGCGGAGCCGTATACGTACACGTCTTTCACGAATACGGCGGGCTCCGGCGAACCCGGGCACCCGGGCACAGGCTGGAATACCGGGACCGTGTGCTGGATCTATCGCGTCCTGCTCGAAGGTTTTGCCGGAGTCATGCCCGAGTTTGACGGGTTGCGTGTGGATCCGCGCCTGCCCACGGGATGGCGGAAGATCACGGTCAAGCGCCCCTATCGCGGCTGCGTCTATCACATTACCATCGAAGACCCGGCGGGTGTGTCGCAGGGTGTGAAGGAGTTGTACGTCAACGGTTCGCGCCTGGCAGGGAATCTGGTTCCGATCCTGCCGGACGGGCAGGTGGCGGAGGTGCGGGTTGTGCTCGGCGCGTAGCGCGGGGGGCATCGTGTAGTCGCTGGGTCCAGCGACTACACGGAACCCCAGGGGCGGGAATATCGATCAATATCCTTGGCTTTCCCGGTTCTGATGGTTAATAATCAGCGCGCCGTAAGCGTGTCGCATGGCATTTGTACGGATGGTCAGGTTTTCGCGGGTGTAATAACGGAGGCGTGCCGATGAAGAGCAGACTCTACGTGGGCGAGACCAAGCGGTACCGCAAAGGCGATGTGATTGCCAAAGAGGGCGACGAAGGGTGCGAGGCCTTTCAGATTCTCAAGGGGCGTGTGGCGGTGCAGTCCAGCCGGAAAGTGCGGCAGGTCGTTCTGACCGAAGGGGATATCGTAGGCGAGATGGCGTTGGTGGACCAAGCGCCGCGCAGTGCGACGCTCACCGCGTTGGACGACGTCGAAGCCGAGATCATCACGATGGCAGACTTCCATTCCATGCTGAATCCCTGTCACCCGCTGGTGCGCAAAGTGGTCAAGGGTTTGGTCAAGCGGTTGCGGGCGGTGGAAAAAGACAGCTCCGGCACATGACCAGCCCAGCACCCTTGCTCGAGATCCGCAACCTGCGCACTTGGTATCCCGTGCGGCAGGGGGTGCTGGCGCGCACGGTGGATTATATCCGCGCTGTGGATGGGGTGGACCTGACGATCCTGCCGGGCGAGACGCTTGGCGTGGTTGGGGAATCGGGCTGCGGCAAATCCACGCTGGCCCGCACCATCCTGCGCCTGGAGCGCCCGCGCACCGGCGAGATCCTGCTGGATGGCCAGGATGTGTTGCATCACAAGGGTGCGGCCCTGCAAGCCTACCGCCGCACGGTGCAGGTGGTCTTCCAGGACCCCTTAGCGTCGCTTAATCCGCGCCATACCATCGAGGACCAACTGACGGAGGGGCTGCTGGCGCACGGCTTGATTACGCCGGACGCGCAGCGGAGCACTGCGCAACGGTTGCTGCAGGACGTGGGGTTGGGGGCGGAGGCGCTGGAGCGTTATCCGCATGCCTTCTCCGGTGGTCAGCGGCAGCGCATCTGCATCGCGCGGGCGCTGGCGTTGGCGCCCCGCCTGCTGATCTGCGACGAAGCGGTCAGCGCGCTAGACCTCTCGGTGCGTGCTCAGATCCTCAATCTGCTGGTGGAACTGCGCACCCGCCATCAGCTCTCATATCTGTTTATCACGCACGACCTGGGCGTGGTGCAGCACCTCGCGGATCGTATTGCGGTCATGTATCTCGGCCGCATCGTGGAGCTAGGGCCAGCCACGCGCGTGTTGGCCCAGCCGGCCCATCCGTACACGCGTTTGCTCCTGGCATCGGTGCCGCAGATTGGCCGGAAGCTGGCGGGCGAAGGCAAGGATTGCGACGCCAAGGTGGCGCAGCCAGCGTCCGATGCGCGCCCGCAGCCGCGAGCGTCCGCGGCCTCGTCGTTACCGGGGTGCCCCTTTGCGCCGCGTTGCCCGTTGGTGCAGGCACGGTGTCGCCAGGCGGTGCCGCCGCTGGCAAGGGTCCGCGCGGGCGAGGCCACGCATCAGGTGGCCTGTTTTTTGTGCGGCGGGTAAGACGGGCGTGAGGGCTGCGCCACTACCCGAGCAGGTGGTGGACGACATCCGCGGCCGAGTAATCGAGGCTGCCATTGGTGCAGAAGCGCCCGACATCATTCATGGCGTCACCCAGTGTCACCAAATACGGCTCGCGGCTGCCATCGGCGAGTACCTGCCCCAGGCCGATATTGGCGAACAGGCCGTTGCAGATGCATTTGCGGCCGACCAGCTCTTCCGGATTGCCGCCCTTGGCTAGGAACGTGGCGGTCGGCTCGGCGGCACAGCGATAGCCATAGTTACCATCTTCTTTCAGGTAGACTTCGCGTAGATAGCCCATGTCGCAGACGCGGTGGCGTCGGGCATAGACCTGCGGGTCGGAGGCGGAGCCTTTCAGTTGCGCCACCTTGAAGGGGAACCCAGTGGGCGAGGCGAGGCGATCGGTATAGGCCTGGGTCTCGCCGGCGAGGGACTGGCGCACCAGTTCGCGACGGACCTCCGGTGCCAGGCCGGATTCGGTGCAGAGTGCGAAGGCGGTGCCCACCTGTACCCCGGCGGCCCCTGCGGCCTGTGCCTCGCGCACGCGTTCCGGCGTGGCATAGGCACCGGCCAGCCAGAACGGCTTGCCTAGCTTGCGCATGGCTTCCAAATTCACGACGTCGCGCGCCCCATAGATCGGTTGGCCATCATCGGTCAATTGCAGTTGGCCGCGGGGCGGGGCGTTGTGGCCGCCGGCCGTGGGGCCTTCAATGATAAAACCTTCCACGCTGCCGTTGGCGCGGCGCAGCAGCATGGTGGCCAGGGAGTCGGCGGAGATGATCGGCAGGAAATCCGGCCGCGGTAACGCGGGAATCGCGGCCGTGGGGCCTACATACTCCGCCGGATCAAAGACTTTGCGCGAATCGGTGTCCGGCTTGGCACCGATCACCCGGATCGGATAGGAGACGGGCTGATGGGTAGCCAGCGTATCCAGGACCTGCGGCATCTCCACCGGGATCCCTGCGCCGACGATCACCACCGCGACCCCGGCCAGCATGGCACCATAGACGGAGGGGAGGTGCGGGAGCTGGATCTTTTCCAAGTAGTTAATACCTACCGGGTTGGAGTGCCCCTCACGCGCCAGAAAGACTTCTACAAAGTTAGCCACGATGCAGAGCTCGTCTACCCAGTTGCGCCCTTTAACGGTTGGCATGCTGGCGGGCTTATAGGGGGCTGCCGACGGCTTGCCCCCGGGGATAAAGAGCGCATCCTGAATGCGCTTGGCCATCGCGGGGAAGGGGAAATGCTCCAACGCCCGGCGGATGTGTCCGCCGGGGTCGCCATCCTGCAGGCGTCGCGCCAGCACCTGATCGAGTGCTGTGCCGGAAACCACGCCTAATTGGCCAACTTTCGATACGGCCTGTGCCAACCGCCAGTTCGAAACACCGACGCCCATGCCGCCCTGAATGATCCTTGGAATAGAAATATGCATCACTCCATAGTATGGACTATATTTCGGCTGACAGCCACAACAATACGCAACGTTTGCTTGCCGTCGCCGTGCAGCCTGTTATGCTCTTTCCTTTACCCAACGTACGGAGGAACCCAGTCATGCCCCCAACGGATTTGAAAGCCGCGTATCGCACCATCATGGATGACCATTTCACGCCGCAGCTGGAGATTAGCTTTGTGGATGGCGTGCGCCGGCAAACACTGGTCTACGAGAAGGTGACCTGGGTCATTGATCACGAGGAGAAGGGGCTGCGCTATGGCGAGAATCCCGGCCAGGAAGCGGCCATGTACAAGCTGGTCAATGGCAACCTCCTCCTCGGGGACGTCGCCAACATCCAGCCGGGGCGCTATCTCGCCTCCGACCCGGAGCTGTTGCAGTTCGGCAAACACCCGGGGAAGACCAACCTGACGGATGCCGATAATGCCCTGAACATCCTGCGCTACCTCATGGAGACGCCCTGCGCGGTGATCGTCAAGCACAACAACCCCTGTGGCGTGGCTAAGGGGGCGACGCTCGCGGAGGCCTACTTCCGCGCCAACAAGGCGGACCGCGTGGCCGCCTTTGGCGGCTGTATCGCCTTGAACCGCGAACTCGATCTCGAAACGGCCAAATTGATTGCCGAGAACTATGCCGAGGTCGTGGTGGCTCCGGAATTCGCTTCCGGCGTGTTGGACATCTTTGCGGCCAAGCCGAACCTGCGCGTGATGAAGATTGGCAACCTGGCCCGGTTGACGGACTTCACCACGCAGCGGGTGGTGGATTTCAAGTCGCTGATGGATGGCGGCCTGATCACGCAGTGGTCGTTTGTCCCTGAGGCGCGCCGTACCGAGCAGCTCCTCCCCGCCAGTTGCGAGTACAAGGGGAAGACCTATCGCACCCAGCGCACCCCCACGCCGCACGAGCTCGACGATCTGCTGTTTGGCTGGCTGGTGGAGGCCGGCGTCACCAGTAATTCCGTCCTGTATATCAAGGATGGCGTCACAGTCGGGATCGGCACGGGCGAGCAGGATCGCGTGGGCGTGGCCGAGATTGCCCGCGACAAAGCCTACCGGAAGCTGGCCGACTGGCTCTCCTGGGAGCAGCATCGCACCCCCTTTAACGACCTGCAGCATGCGGCGCATCGCCAGAGCATCTTGGATGAGGTGGCAGCCCGCAAAGGCGGTCTGATCGGCAGTTGCATGGTCTCGGACGCATTCTTCCCGTTCCGGGACGGTGCGGAAGTTGGTATCCGGGAAGGCGTCAGCGCTATTGTTCAGCCCGGTGGTTCGATGCGCGACTGGGACGTCATCGAGTGCTGCAATGCTGCCAACGTGGCCATGGTCTTCACGGGGCAGCGCAGCTTCCGTCACTAGTCGCCGGTAATGCCGCCAACGCGTGCAGGTAGACCGTGGAAGCGCAGATCGAGTCAACGGTTCCTCAGGATGCCGGAGATTATTTCCGGCAGGACTCCTTGCTATCGCATGCCCCGCGGGTCTTGGTCATGGGGGCCGAACTCTCGGCCATCCTGGGCGCGGAGGCGCAGGAGTTTGCGCGCTCGGCCGGCTGTCGGCTCATCTGTGTGCCCACGGGCGCGGAAGGGTTGCGCGAACTGCTGAACCATCGGCATGCGGCCGTACTGGTCAGCGACCATCTGCCGGATATCGCTCCTGCCGTATTGCTGGAACAGCTCCCGCTCCTGGCGCCAGAGACCATCCTTGCCACGACGCTCTCCCCATCGGCCGTGAGCGGTGCGTCGCCGGCCGCCGCACCTTGGCGTCGGCTGGTCTGGCTCAAGCCGCCGGTCTCGGCCGAGGCGCTGCATGCCACGATCCTGCGCCTGGTGCAGGAGGCGTCTGCCACCCTCAGCGAGCTCCCCTCGCGCATCATGCACAGCCTCAATCACATTGAGGATATTATTGTCGATCCTTCCCGCTCCGGGCATGCCCTGGGCAGCATCTGCCTGGAGTTGCTCAAGCTGGCCGGCGCGGATGCGATTGCGCTCTTCCTGCCGGCGACGACTGACCCCGGGCTGCTCCTGACAGCGCGACAACCGTTATCGGCGCAGCACCAGCAGCAACTTACCCACGCCGCGGAGCAGAACTTTGCCAGCCTGGTGCGCCAGCATCTGCCCTATCCCCACCCCCCGCAGCTCTTCACCACCACGGACCAGCCGCTGCTGGTGCAGGCACCGCCGTTTGCCGCCATCATGAGCGTGCCGTTGTTGGCCGAACATGAGATCAAGGGGGTCCTCTGTGCGGCCTTTGCCACCGAGGAGGCGCGCGCCCGTTGCTCCGCGGCCACGCTCTTCCACCTGGCCAACCATGCGGTGCTGATCTACCAGGAAGTCTCGCGGGCCCGCAACATGGCGGCACGCGATGTGTTGACCGGCCTGTATAACCGTAGCATGTTTGCCGAAGCGCTGAAACAGTCCTTCAGCCTCGCGGTGCGCAAGGGCGCGCCCATCGGCCTGTTGCTTTTTGACGTCGACAACCTTAAGAGCATCAACGACCAGTACGGACATCTGGCTGGCGACAAGGTCCTGCGCGAAGCAGCCAACCTGACGGTCGCCACGGCCCGCACGTCGGATATCGTTGCACGCTTCGGTGGCGATGAGTTTGCCGTCATCCTCCCCGAAACTTCGCTCCCCGATGCGCAGCGTGCCGCCGAACGGCTGCTGGTGGCCTTCCGCGAGCGACTCTTCGGCGAACCCGGTCACCATTTGCGCGTCACCCTCTCCATCGGCGTGGCCGCCGTGACCCCGTCGCATGATTTCAACAGCCAGAACCTCCTGGCGCAGGCCGATGAGGGGTTGCTGGTCGCCAAGCGCAGCGGCAAGGACCGCTTCAATGTGGCACCGGCGCTCATCGATGAGACCACCGCCCCCGCGCCGCCGCCCTCTGAAACTCCGTCCCGCGGGCGCATTCTGATCCTGGACGATGACGCCGCCGTGCGTCAGCTGCTCGGCAAGATGTTACGCCTGATGAAGTTTGAGATTACCGCCTGTTCGGCGCTGCCGGATGCGCTGCTGGCCATCGAAGGGTGTCCCGAGGATTTCGATATCGTTCTTACGGATCTGCATCTCGGTGCTGGCACGGGTTTTGATTTGCTGCAGGCGCTCAAGAACAAGGCCCCTCAGACGATCAAGATGATCGTCTCGGCCTATGCCTCCAAGACCACCGCCATTGAATGCCTGCGGCACGGCGCCTTTGATTTTGTCGAGAAACCGTTCGCCTACACCCAGTTGGAAGCCGCCATTAACCGCGCCATGGAGCACCGCCAGCTCCTCGTGGCCAACCGGCGTTATCAGACCCAGCTTGAACAACTGGTGCGCTCCCGCAGCGAAAGCCTGGCCCACGCGCTGGAAACGCTGCGCCGCTCCTATTCCCAGACCATTCAAACCCTGGCACTGATGATTGATGCGCGTGAAGTGAACACCGGCATGCACTGCCGCATGGCGCGCGAAGCCGCCCGTATCCTGGCCCGGCAGATCAACCTCTCGCCCCATGACTTGGAAACGCTGGAGATGGGTGCCGTGCTGCACGATATCGGCAAGCTCGGCATCCCGGACGCCGTGTTGCAGAAGCCCGGCCCGCTGACCCCGGATGAACAACAGGTCATGCGCCGCCACCCTCAGATCGGCTACGACCTGCTCGTCGGCGTGCCATTCCTGCACGAGGTCGCCGAGATCGTGCTGCAGCATCACGAATCCTTCGACGGCAACGGCTATCCGGCCAGGAAGAAAGCCGATCAGATCTGCCTGGGGGCGCGGCTCTTCGCCGTGATTGATGCCTACCACGCCATGCGCTCCAGCCGCTGCTACCGTGCCGCCATGAGTGAAGAGGCCGCCGGTCGCGAGATTGTCCGTTGCTCGGGACAGCAGTTCGACCCCGCCGTCGTCACCGCCTTCCTATCCTGCCGGGCCGAGATTGAAGCCGCCTTTGCCGCCGGCGAAGCCGCCAGCCAGAACGGTGGGTAGAAGCCCACAACACGCTTGCCGATACGCCCCGGCCGCAGCTACACTGTTACGCACATTAGGTTACCCGGTGGCGACCCGCCGCCAGACTCGGAGCGCTCCCATGACAGGCATGCCTACGACCACCGTGACTCAGGCCGAAATCTTCGACCTTCTGATCCAGCAAGAGGCCTGGATTGAACAGCTCTACCGCGTATATCAGAACCTCTTCCCGGAACTGGATGCGTTCTGGGAGCAGATGGCCAAAGAGGAACACGGCCATGCTGAGGTGCTGAGCCACTTGGCCAAACGGGTAGATAACGCAACCTGTTTCTTCGAGGCGCGCAAGTTCAACGCCACCGGTCTGTGTACCTCCTGCGACTACATCCGCAAGCAGATCCAGGTCGCCAGCACCGAGCCGATCTCCCTCGTGAAGGCCCTGGCTACGGCCATGGACCTGGAAACCGGCCTGATCGAGAAGGAGTTCTTCACGGTCGTCTCTTCAGATACCACCGCCAATCGGGCGGCCTTCCAGGTGCTGGCCGGGCAGACGCAGGAACATCGCAAACGGATCGCCGCCTTTCTGGCAGAAGCCCGGCGGCGCCCGGCTTGATTCGTGCCGACGGACCATGGGAGACTCCGATGAGTTCAGTAAAAGATGCCGTGTTAAGCGCCCAAGGGCGGATCATTGACGCGCTGGTTGACTGTGAAGGCAGGATTGCGACGGTATATGAGAAGTTTGCCGCCGCCTTCCCCATGCACGCGCTCTTCTGGCAACGGCTGGCACGCGATGAACGACAGCATACCCAGGCACTGGACCATCTGCACGCCTTGCTGGCCCGCGGGCATCTCTTCCAGAATATCGGCCGGTTCAGCGAGGAGAACCTCGCGACGTTGCGGACCATCATGGCCGATGCGGAGAAGGCCTTGTCGGCAGGTCGGCTGACGGCCGACGCGGCCTTTGCCGTGTCCATGAAGTTGGAATGTTCCCTTCTGGAAAGCCGCTTTTACGTGAGCGTGTCGTCCGATGCCCCCGAATATCAAGCCGTCAGTAGAATCCTGCAGGCCGAGACGGAGCAGCACATCCAACGGGTACGCGCGGAGATGGCCAAAGGGACCGGCGAAGCCGAGTCGTACTTTGACCGGACCGCGCCTGTGCCGAAGCACTGATGCGCCCCCGCGCGCCTACTCGTAGCCGCGCGGATTTTGCGACTGCCAGCGCCACTGGTCGGCACACATCTCCGCGACGCCGCGTTGCGCCTGCCACCCCAGCCGCTGGCGCGCCAGCGTTGGGTCGGCATAACACTCCGCAATGTCGCCGGGTCGGCGAGCCACGATCTCGTAGGGGATCGCCCGCCCACTGGCCTGCTCAAACGCGCGCACCATCTCCAGCACGCTGTAGCCGCGCCCGGTGCCGAGATTGACCGTGAGGAGCGACGGCTGCCGCACCAGCTCATCCAGCGCCGCCAGGTGGCCGCGCGCCAGGTCCACCACGTGGATGTAGTCGCGCACGCCGGTGCCGTCGGGCGTGGGGTAA
>CAYSHQ010000023.1:0-13320 GCA_964430835.1 uncultured Lentisphaerales bacterium | reverse complement strand
CGACATACACGCGCAGGGGGAACCGTCTTTGACGCAGGCCACGTCCAGCGTACTGGGCGAGCCAACGGGGCGTCTGTTGCCCGATGAGGTCCACGTGTGGTGGTCGCCGCTGCAGCCGATGCTCACGCAGCGCCGACTACTCCAGCCCTACCTCTCCGCCGACGAGACCGCGCGACAGGCGCGGTTCCGCTTCCCGCGCGATCGGGACCACTACCTCGCCCGGCGTGGCCTGCTGCGCATGCTCCTGGGGCGCTACCTGCACACCTCCCCCGCCGACGTTCAACTGCGCTACGGCGCACACGGCAAGCCGATGCTGCCGCTGTCCGATCTGTGCTTCAACATGTCCGAGTCGAGCGGCTGTGCGATCTATGCGATCACGCGCAACCGACGCCTCGGCGTGGATATCGAACAAATTCGCGACGCGCCCGCGCTGGACCAACTGGCCCAACAGTTCTTCTCAGCCGACGAAGCTGCGCTCGTGCGTGCCTGCCCGGAACACGCCACGATGCAGCAACGCTTCTTCCGCTGCTGGGCACGTAAGGAAGCCTATGTCAAGGCGCGCGGAGAGGGGCTCCACCACCCCCTGGAGTCATTTGACACGTCTGGGCACCACGTCCGGAGCGTCAGCGGCGACGCGACGTCCGGCACGTGGACGTTGCATGACGTGCCCATCGATCCAGGCTTCGCGGCCGCGCTCGCCATCGAAGGCGGCGACCCGCTGCGCGTGCAGGTCCGCCGACTGGCCACCACCGCCGACTGCGTCACAGGGAAGGAGCCAACCCTGTAACATGAGAATGAGCCACAAAATTGCCGGTCTTGGTCTACTGGGGGCCGTGGCGGTGCTGGCGGGGCTGCATCGCTTTCTGGCCATGCAGACCCCCCTGGCCACCGCCCACTGCCTGATTGTCGAGGGGTGGCTGCCGCCCTTTGAGTTACGACAGTGTGCGGCCATCGCCCTACGAGACCAGTATGAACTGATCATTGTGGCTGCGCGACGCGACGCGCTACAGACCAATCCGGCCATGACCACGCTTGATCGCGCCCAGGCGGAGCTGATCGCGCACGGCGTGCCCGCCGAAAAGATCGTGCTGGTGGGCGCGCCACCCACTGGCAAACACCGCACTTTTGGGGCGGCACTGGCTGTGCGGGACTGGCTGAAGACCCTCCCCGCCCCGCCCCGCCAGGCCAACGTGGTCTCCGGTGGCGCGCATGCCCGCAAGACGCATGCCGCCTACCGGCGGGCGCTCGCCGGCATGGTGGAGCTAGGCGCCCTCTCCGTGCGTCCCGGCGCGTATAATCCGAGCTGGTGGTTCTTATCCCGTATTGGCCTACGGTATACGCTCCTGGACTTGGTCGGCTATCTCTACGCGCTCTCCTGGCCCCTGCCGGACGAGGGCAACGCACGCCCTGGCCCAACACACGACGGAGCAGGCACATGAGCGAAGCTGCGAGCAATCCTAACGGTATTGCCGTCATTGGCATGGCCGGTCGCTTTCCGGGGGCTGCCTCAATCGAAGCGTACTGGCATGCCATTGCCGCTGGCACCGAGTGCCTAACCGCTTTCCCCGACGAGCAGCTGCTGGCGCAGGGTGTCCCCCGTGAGCTGCTCCGCAAACCCAACTATGTAAAGTCCGCGCCAATCGCTGAAGGAATGGACCTCTTTGATGCGCCCCTCTTCGGACTGACGAAGCGCGAAGCGCAGGCCACCGATCCCCAGCACCGCATCTTCTGGGAGTGCGCCTGGCAGGCCTTGGAGCGTGCCGGCTATCCGCCGACTGGGCTGACGATGCCGGTAGGGGTATTTGCCAGCTGTACCATGAACCTCTATCTGCTGCAGGCCATGCGGCAGAACCCCGCCTTTGCTGAAAATCTGGGTGCCTTGCAGATGCTCATTAGCTGCGACAAAGATTTCCTGGCGACCCGCCTCTCCTATCTGCTCAACCTGCAGGGACCGGCCTACACCATCCAGACAGCCTGCTCCAGCTCGCTGGTAGCCGTGCATCAGGCCTGTCAGAGTCTGCTCAATTACGAATGCGATATGGCCATTGCTGGCGGCAGCAGCGTGCGCGTCCCCCAGATTACCGGATATCTGTACCAGGAGGGGCACATCTTAAGTCGCGACGGCCATTGCCGCCCGTTTGATGCGGCGGCCTCGGGCACGCTCTTTGGCGAAGGGGTTGGCGTGGTTGTGCTCAAGCGCCTCGCGGAGGCGCTTGCCGACCAGGATATCATTGACGCGGTAATCATTGGCAGCGCCATCAACAACGACGGCAACCGCAAGGCCGGCTATACCGCACCCAGTGTGGAAGGGCAGAGTGCCTGCATCCGCGCTGCGCTGTCGATGGCCGAGGCGCATCCCGAATCCATCGGCTACGTGGAGTGCCATGGAACCGGCACGCAGCTCGGCGATCCCATTGAGGTACGGGCCTTAACGCACGCTTTTAGCAAGCAGACCGGCAAACGCAACTACTGCGCACTGGGCTCGGTCAAGGCGGCCATCGGACACCTGGATGCGGCGGCCGGCATCGCGGGCTTCATCAAAGCGGTCCTCTGTGTTAAGCATCGCACGATCCCCCCCTGTGTCAATTTCCGCCGCCCCAACCCCGAACTGGATCTACCGCAAAGCCCCTTCTATGTTCCGGAATCGGCCCGGCCATGGGACCGCGATCAACAGCTCCTGCGTGCGGGGGTCAGCTCCTTCGGTATCGGCGGCACAAATGCACATGTGGTCTTGCAGTCGGCGGCCGAAGACGTGCCGCGGGCCAGCAACGACTGCCGCTATTTTATCGTGCCGCTCAGTGCCCGCAGCGAGGATGCGTTGCAGCAAAGTGCGTCATCGCTTGCCCGCCATCTGAGCCAGACGCCCACCGTCGCCACCTTGGCGGATGCCGCGTACACTCTGGCCGTCGGGCGCAGCGCCATGTCGTGGCGCCAGGCCATTGTTGGCTGTTCGCAGTCGCTGGTGCCTGCGCTGACGGCGGCCACGCATCCGGTGCATGCGGGTAGTCAAACACCCGACGTGGCGATGCTCTTCCCGGGGCAGGGCTCGCAATACCCGGGGATGTTTCGCTCGCTCTATCAGCAGGAACCGCTCTATCGGCAGCAGATCGATGAGTGCGCCGAATGGCTGGCCCCGCAGCTCGGACTCGATTTGCGTACCCTGCTCGGTGACGAGCAGCCCAGCGCCGAGCGGACGGCCCTGCTGACCCAGACCCGCTTGGCGCAGCCCGCGCTCTTTATGGTGGAATATGCACTATATCGGCAACTGGCGCACTGGGGCATCCGCCCGGCCATCCTAGTAGGGCACAGCGTCGGCGAGTATGTGGCCGCCTGCATCGCCGGCGTGTTTGACCGCAATACGGGGTTGTCCATCGTGGCCACCCGTGCGGCCCTCATGCAGCAGCAGCCACCAGGCTCCATGCTGGCCGTGGAGGCTAGCCGCGAGCACGTTGCGCACCTGTTGGGGCCCGAATTGGAGTGTGCGCTTGTCAATGCCCCGCAGAGTTGTGTCTTGTCGGGCAGCCGTGCCGCCGTGGCCGAGGCCACGGAGCGCTGCCGGTCGCTGGGTTTTAAGTGTCGCTGCCTACAGACCTCACACGCCTTTCACAGCCGATTGATGGAAGGGGCCGTCGCACCGTTGGTGGCCTATCTCCAAACCTGCGCGCTACAACCGCCGCAGCTCCCGGTGCTATCCAATGTAACCGGCATGCGCCTTACGGCGCAACAAGCCACCAATCCGCACTACTGGGGGGTGCAACTGCGCAACCCGGTGGCGTTCGCCCAGTGCATGCAGTCCATTCAGGGCTCGGGCCGAATCTTTGTCGAGGTGGGGCCTGGTGCGGGATTACGCACGCTGGGCATGCGCAACGGACTACCCGCCGGGGCGTGTATCGGGGTCGGCCTCGCGGCAACGGAACCCGGCGAGGATCTTGAGGCTTTCTACAAATGTATTGGCGCGGCCTGGTGCCAAGGGGTTGCCGTCGACTGGCAGGCCATGTATGCAGGACAATCCCGGCGCCGGGTGCTGTTGCCCACCTACCCCTTTGAACGAAAGAGCTATTGGCTCGCGGGGGCGTCCGCCTCAAGCACCGGGACCGCCACCGCTGGCCCACAGGCATCGGCGGATAGCAAAGCGCGCGCGGCTGCGCCGGTCGCGGTGGACGAAACCCTCGCCCGGCTCTGGTGCGAGCAACTGGGAGTCGAGCAGGCGCGCGAACAGGATGATTTCTTTGCCGTAGGCGGCCATTCGCTGCATGCTGCCCAGCTCTTTGCGGCCATTAATCGTACGCTCGCCATCAATGCGCCGCTCTCGCTGCTCTTCGGATCACCAACCTTTGGGGCGCTGCGCGCTCAGATCCGCAAGCTGACCGGGCTGGAAAAGGGGTGGCCTTCGCTGGTGCCCATACGACCCGACGGCGGACGACCGCCGCTGTTTCTAATCCATGGGGCCGAGGGCAATGTCCTGCTCTACCGTGATTTGGCGGAAGCGTTGCCAGCGGAACAGCCGGTATACGGCTTGCAATCCCAAGGTCTTGACCAAGTGACAGCACCGCTGACGACCATAGGCGAGATGGCCCAGTGCTATGTCAAGGAGATCAATGGCTTGCCCTATCACGGTCCGATCCTGCTCTGCGGCTACTGCCTGGGGGGGGCGATTGCCTTGGAAATGACCCGACTCTTTCAGGCGGCGGGGCGCCCCGTACTGCTGACCGCCCTGATCGAATCCTACAATCCGGCCTACTTTGCCGCACAGCACACCCCCAGGGTCGAAGCGATCAACCGGATACAAAATGTCTATTATCACATGCGCAACCTGGCGCGCGGCGGCTGGGGTACCTTCCTGCGGCGCAAAAGCGGCGTGGAGATGCGCCGCCTGCGGCTGCGCCTGCTGGAACTGCGGGCCAAAGCGGGGCTGGCCACGGCGCTGGCCACGCCTGTCCTGCCACACCGGCGGATTGCCCGGCTCAATGATACGGCCTTCTTTGCCTACCAGCCCCGCCCCTTTGACGGCGACCTGGTGGTCTTCCGCCCATTTCGCAGCTTCTATGCCTATGCGGATCCCGCCTGCGGCTGGGGGACGCTGGGCGCCAAGCTACGCCTCGAAGTGCTCCAGGTATACCCCCGCGGCATGTTGGTCGCCCCTTTTGTGCGCCAGCTCGGCGACCGGCTTGACAGTCTCATCGGCGAAGCGCAGCAAAAACAATCGTTGTCCTGACACCCGCACCTCACCTACCAAGGAGAAACGTCTATGTCTCAATCAGTGTCAGCACCGCCACCAGTTTTGACAGAAACGGCACGCGCATTCTGGGCGGCCGTCAATGCCACCAGCCAACCGTTTGAACTGCAGCGCAGTGCAGCAACGCTGCTTGCTGAGGCCATGCGACAAACCCCGGATCAGACCGGCTGCATCTGCGGCGAGGAGCAGCTGACCTATCGAGAGGTGCTGGCGCACGCCGGCGCGATCGCGGCGGCGCTGCATAACGCGGGGCTGTCACGCGGCGAGAGTGTGGGCGTACTCTTGCCGCGCCGTGCGGATCTCCCCTGTACCTTGCTGGGGATCTGGATGGCCGGCGGCGCCTATGTACCCCTCGACCCTCATTTTCCCCGGGAACGACTGCAATACATTGTAGCAGACAGCGGCATGCGCCTCATCGTAGCCGATCAGCACAGCCGCGACTGCCTACCCGGTATGGCGGCGACCATGCTGCTGGTAGACAGCATGCTGAGTACCCCCGCGCAACGGGAGCCGCTGGTCCTGGAGGCAGCGTCACCTGCCTACATCATGTACACCTCTGGCTCGACCGGCAAACCCAAAGGCGTGGTGGTCCCCCATGGCGCCGTCGTCAACTTCCTGCTCAGCATGCAGCAACAACCCGGCATCGTGCGCGGGTCAAAACTACTCAGCGTGACGACCTATGCCTTTGACATCTCGATTCTCGAGCTCTGGCTCCCCCTGCTCTGCGGCGGCACCACCGTGATCGCCCGTGCCCCCGCCGATCCGCTCACGATCTGGCAGGAGCTGACGCAGTATGATATCGGCATGATGCAGGCCACGCCGGTCACCTGGCAGCTGCTGCTCAGCGCAGGGTGGCCGGGCAAAGCAGATCTGGTAGCGCTATGCGGCGGCGAGGCCTTGCAGCCGGCACTGCTACAGGCGCTGCGTCCCCGCGTCGCCAAACTCTGGAACATGTACGGACCCACCGAGACCACGGTCTGGTCAAGCTGCGGCACGGTCGAGCTCACCGATGCGCAGATCAGCGTCGGCCGCCCCATTGCCAACACCACCTTCTATGTGCTCGATGGCATGCGGCATCCCGTCCTGCCCGGCGGCCGTGGCGAACTCTGCATCGGCGGGAGCGGCCTGGCGCTGGGCTACCATAACAGAGCCGACATGACCGCCGAAAGATTCATTCCCGATCCCTTTTCGCAAACCCCCGGAGCCCGACTCTACCGCACCGGAGATCTGGCCAGCGTCCAAACCGACCATACGGTTGTCGTGCATGGGCGCACCGATCATCAAGTCAAGGTGCGCGGGTACCGCATCGAACTTGGCGAGGTCGAGGCCGCCCTCGCCGCCTGTCCCGGCGTGGCTGCGGCCGCAGCGACCGTCTGGGAAGAACAAGGCCAACAGGTTCTCACCGGCTATTATACGGTCCACCCCGGGGCGAACATATCGGCGGAAGAGCTGCGGCAGCAGTGCCGCCGCAAAGTACCCGAATACATGGTGCCGAGCTACTGCTTTGCCATCGACGCACTCCCCCTGACGCCCAACCGCAAGGTGGACCGAGCCGCCTTGCCCAGACCGCCGCGGCCAGCGCGCGCGAGCGTCGGCGACCCGTTGCAGCCCGGCTTGCAGCAGCGGATCCTGGCACTCTGGCGCGAAGTGTTGGGCACCGATCAGATTGGCCTGCACGACAAGTTCTTTGACGTGGGCGGGAACTCCTTCACCGCCTTCCTGCTGGTGCGCGGGTTGGGTGAGTTGACGGGCAGAAAGATCCCCCTGCTGGCGGCCTTCGAGCACCCCACGGTGAGTGCACAGACCACCTATCTTTCGGACAAACAGGGCAAAGATTCCCCCACGGCCGCCGTGCGCCAGCGCGCCCGCATACAACGCGCCATGTTACGGGCCGCTGGCACCGGCGACGTGGCCATTGTGGGCATGGCTGGCAGATTTCCCAAAGCGACCGACTGCACCATGCTGTGGCACAACCTGTGCCACGGGGTGGAAGCGATCACCACCTGGAACCGCGCGGACCTCGACCCGCTGGTGCCGCCGGAACTGCGCGAAAACCCCAACTACATTCCAGCGCGCGGCATTGTCGACGGCGCCGAACAATTCGATGCCGCCTTCTTTGGCATCAACCCCAAAGAAGCGCGCTTTATGGATCCGCAACTGCGCCTCTTTTTGCAGACAGCCTGGCACGCGTTGGAGGATGCCAATATCGTAGCCGGCGCTCCGGCCCGCCCGGTCGGGGTCTTTGCCGGCATGGGCAACAACTTCTACTACCACTACAATGTACTCAGCAATCCCGCACAGCTGCAAGTCATCGGCGAGATTAACGCCGAGATCCTCAACGAAAAGGATCATATTGCCCCCCTGGTCTCCTACAAACTCAATCTGACCGGCCCCAGCCTCAGTGTCCACACGGCCTGCTCATCCACGCTGGTGGTAGTCGAAAATGCCTGGCGCAGCCTCGTCACCCGCCAATGCGATATTGCCATTGCCGGCGGCGTCGATATCCGCACCCCCCAGAAGAGCGGACAACTCTACGAAGACGGCGGCGTCTTTAGCCAGGACGGACACTGCCGTCCTTTTGATGCCGCCTCCACCGGCACGATGTTCGGCGAAGCGGTAGCGGCCATCACCCTGATGCGCTTGGACGACGCCCTGGCCCAGGGGCGTCCGATCTATGCGGTCGTCAAGGGTGCCGCCGTGAACCACGATGGCGGCAGCAAAGTCAGTTATCTGGCGCCCAGTGTGGAAGCGCAGATGCGCGTGATCGCCGAAGCGCAGGAACTCTCCGGCGTCCCGGCAGATACCATCAGTTGCATCGAGGCGCACGGCACCGCAACGCCGGTGGGCGACCCGATTGAGTTCGAGGCGCTCACACGCGTCTTCCGCGAACAGAGCGACAAGCGCGGGTACTGTGCCTTGGGGTCTGTCAAGGCGAACCTGGGGCACACGACCACCGCCGCAGGGATTACCGGCGTCATCAAGACCGCCCTGATGCTGCATCACCGGACCTTGGTGCCACAGATCAATTATGCCACCCCGAATCCGCGCATTGACTTGGCCAACAGTCCCTTCTACATATCGACCACCCTGCGCCCCTGGGAAAGCGGCACCGCGCCGCGCCGCGCCGGGATCAGTTCGTTCGGGTTCTGCGGAACCAATGCGCATGTCGTGCTGGAAGAAGCGCCTGCCTCCGCGGTACGCCCCCCCGCCGAACAGAGCCAGCCACGCCCCTGCCTCTTCTTGCTGTCGGCCCGCAGTGCCGCCTCACTGGATGCCGCGGGCAACGCCCTGGGCACGTTGTTGCAGACGACCACGGGGCCTGCCCGTGATATCGCCTATTCGCTGGCCTGCGGCCGCAAACGTCTGGAGCACCGCCGCGCCGTGGCAGCGACCTCGGCCGCAGAAGCCGCAGCACTGCTGCACGGCCGAACGCCCTTACGCGTCGTGGACAAAAAGACCGACCAGAGCGGCATGCGCGTGGCGTTCCTCTTTCCCGGGCAGGGCTCGCAATATGTGAATATGGGGCGTTCGCTCTATCAGCAAGACCCGCTCTTTCGCGCAGATGTGGACCGCTGTGCACACTATCTGCAGCCGCACATGGGGCTGGATATACGCGAATACCTCTATCCGCAACCGGGCGACGAAGAGAAAGCCACGAAGTCGCTGCGGGACACCTTCTTTACTCAGCCGGCCCTCTTCACCATCGAGTACAGCCTGGCCAGACTCTGGATGCGCTGGGGCCTTGAGCCTACCGCCCTGCTGGGTCACAGCGTCGGCGAGTTCGTCGCAGCTACGCTGGCGGGCGTCTTTGATCTGGATAAGGCCCTCATGCTGGTGGCCACGCGCGCGTCACTGATGCAAAAGCTACCGGGCGGCATCATGCTCGCCGTGCGCAAAGCCGCGGCCGAGCTTTTGCCACTACTGCCGCCCGAGATTTCCCTGGCAGCCCTGAATGGCCCGCAACTCTGCGTCGTGTCAGGACCCACCGACACGCTTGGCGCTTTCCAGCAACTGCTGGAGGCCCAGGGTACAGTCTGTCGGCCGCTGCATACGTCGCACGCCTTCCACTCCAGCATGATGGACCCGGTGGTGGCGCCGTTAGCCGAAGTGGTGCGCGGCATCGCGCTGCGTCCGCCCCAGATCCCCATCGTCTCCACCGTCAGCGGCACCTGGCTGACGCCGCAGCAGGCTTGTGACCCGCTCTATTGGGCTACGCACCTACGCAATACCGTACAATTCTCGCCAGCCATACAACTGCTACTTGCCGCAGGGGACGCGGTGCTGCTCGAAGCCGGACCGCGCACCACCACCGCGACCTTGGCGCGACAACATTTCACCAACCCGGCACGGCAGTCGGCCATCAGTTCGTTGGGCGATGGCGCCGATGAATCAGACGAATGGCTCGCCTTGCATACGGCCCTGGGCGAGCTCTGGTGTGCCGGCGTAGACGTGGACTGGGAGCACTATTACCGCGGCAGCGGCTCAACCTGGTGCCGACTCCCTCATTATCAATTTGATACCAAGCGCTTCTGGCTCGAGCCAGGCTTTCTACCGGGCGGACGCAGCACAACCAACCCCGCAGCAGTCGACGTGAGCAGCGACACCCCAGCCACGGCGCTGGATACAGGCGCCTCTGCGCATGACCGCGTGGTCAACCGGATCAAAGCGATCCTCACAGAGTTGACCGGGCAGGAGTATACCACCGTTGATCCCGACGCGAGCTTCCTGGACATCGGCCTGGACTCGCTGCTGGTGACGCAGTTATCGCGGGCCCTCCAGGCGGAGTTCAAAGCGCCCATCACGTTCCGTCGGCTCATGAAGGAACTGACCACCTTAACGCGCGTGGCCGCCGCAATCGAGGCGACCGCCCCCGTCGCGCCGGGTGCGTCCGTCGCGACCATCGCCCAACCCGATGCCCCAGCGGCATCCACTACAACACCGCCCGTTGCAGGCGCGCGCCTCGGCAGGGATCCGAGCGGCAACCCCGCCTGGTATATCCCCGACGCGCAGCATCCGGGCCAATATCGAAAGGTTACTACACATGCATAGTCAGCTATCCGCCTCCCTCGCACCGGGTGCCGATGATCAGCCGTTTGATCCCTTCGCCGGACCCAGGATCACAGCCGTCCATCCGATCACTCAGTCACAGCGGGAAATCCTTATCTCCTGCCTGATAGATCCGGCGGCCTCGCTGGCCTACAACGAATCATTTGCAATCTCCCTGCAGGGCGAGCTGGACGTGGCCGCCTTGAGTGCGGCGGTTTCCGCCCTGTCGGCGCGCCATGATATTACGCGGGCGACCGTCTCGCCCGACGGCACGTCGTTTTGTATCACCGATACGCTGGTGGCCCTGCGTCTGCACGATGCCGTCGCGCAACCCGCGCGCGATCCGCACGCACAACTCAACGAAGTCATTGGGCAGGTACAGTCCGAGCCCTACGACCTACTCTCCGGACCGCTGCTGCGTTGCGTGCTGGTGCGTAGCGCTTCCCAGGCACATACGCTGGTGCTGGGCGCGCACCATCTGATCTGCGACGGCTGGTCGCTGGACGTACTGCTACACGATCTGAGCCATCTGTATGACGCGCAAACCGGCGGCCGTGCCGCAGGCTTGCGGCCGTGTCAACCGTACAGCGCCTTTGTGGAGGCGGCCACCCGGCTGCCCAACAGCGAAACGTATGCCGCGGCCCGCGCGTACTGGCTGGCGCGTTTTGCCGAACCCCCGGAACCGCTCGACTTGCCGGCGGAGCGCAACCGGCCGCCGCGCCGAACCTACCACGCCTTTCGGGTGTCCACCCGGATTCCCACCACCGAACTGGCACCGCTCAAAGCGGCGGCTAAGGCGTCCCAGTGCAGCTTCTTCGCATGGTTGCTTTCCGGCTATGCGCTGCTGCTGCACCGCCTCAGCGGACAAAGCGACATCGTCGTGGGCATCCCGGTGGCCACCCAGCCGCTGCTGGGACTAGCGGAAGTAGTTGGCCATTGTGCCGCTTTTATGCCCATACGCTGTGCGGTAGCACAAGGGGAGACGGCCAGCACGCTGGCGCAAAACGTCCAGAGTGCGGTGGTCGATGCCCAGGAACACTACGCCTACTCCTATGGGGAACTCATTACGGAGTTAAAGCTCCCCCGTGATCCCGCGCGCGCGCCACTGGTGGCAGCAGCCTTTACCCATGTAGCGAAGTATGCCCGCCAGCGCCTGGGTTTCGGCAGCACCGAGATATCCTACGGCCTAAATCCCCGGCAGGCCGAAACCTTTGATCTGCACCTGAATGTGATTGAAGATGATCTGGGCCTGGAGTGCCTGCTGCACGGCAACAGCGCCCTCTTCGACAGCCACACCGCGCAGATCTGGCTCTCCGACTACGTGGCCGCGCTACAGCAGATGGCGACCGGACTTCAGACACCGGTGCGCACCATGCCTTGCCTGTCTGAGGCCGACCGTTGGCTTCAGTTTACGCAGTGGAACAACCCGGTGCAGCACTATGCGGGCCCCCGCTGGCTACACCAACTGGTGGAAGCACAGGTCGGCAAAACCCCGCAGGCGCCGGCCGTCTCAGACACCCACACCACCCTCTCCTATGCGCAACTCTGGCAACGCAGTGCGACGATCGCAGCCGCGCTCGTGGCGGGCGGCTGCCGCCCGGGCGATGTGGTGGGCGTCTGCATGGAGCGCAGCGTGGATCTGCCAGCCGCACTGCTGGCGATTCTCCGCGCCGGCGCCGCCTATCTACCCCTGGACACCGATCTGCCGCGGGCCCGCCTCGAATTTGCAATCGCGGATGCCGGCCTGAAACAGGTGCTTAGCACCACCGCTACCGCCGGGTGCTTACCTGCTGAGACCACGCACGTCCTTTGCGTGGACACATTGCTCGCTTCTGACCCGCCAGTCGTCCTGCCGCACCCCGGCCCCGATCCCGTGCATACCCCTGCCTATGTGATCTATACGTCGGGGTCAACCGGCAAACCCAAAGGGGCCATGGTTGGCCACGATGCCATCGTCAACCGGTTGCAGTGGATGCAAGAGAAGTTTGGCCTGACCCCGCACGACCGGGTCTTGCAGAAGACGGCCTACAGTTTCGATGTATCGGTTTGGGAGTTCTTCTGGCCGCTCTGCTTTGGGGCACAGCTCCATTTGCCTCCTCCGGGTGCGCATCGGGACCCTGCGGCGCTGGCCGCGATCATTCAGCAACAGCGGATCACGATCATCCACTTTGTCCCCTCGATGCTCAACCTGTTTCTGGACGAAGCCGCAGCAGCGCAATGCCAAACCTTGCGCTGTGTCATCCTCAGCGGCGAAGCCGTCAGCTTGGATCTCAAGCGCAAGTACTACCAGCATCTGCAAACACCCCTCTTCAACCTGTATGGTCCCACCGAAGCGGCGGTCGATGTATCGTGCTGGGAGTGCCACGCGCACGACAGCTCCGATCCGATTCCGATAGGTGCGCCGATTGCCAACACCAGCCTATATGTGCTGGGGCCCGATATGACCCCGCTCCCCTTGGGCGCGCGGGGCGAACTCTGCATTGGCGGTGTGCAAGTGGGCCTGGGCTATGTGAATCGGCCGGAGCTGACCAAAGAGCGTTTCATCACAGATCCGTTTGTGCCCGGCGGCCGACTCTATCGTACTGGCGATCTAGCCCGCTGGCGCAGTGACGGCGTCATCCAGTACCTGGGGCGCCTGGATTTTCAAGTCAAACTACGCGGCATGCGCATTGAACCGGGCGAGGCCGAAGCGGTCCTGAAGGCCGACCCTGCCGTCAACGAGGCGTTAGTGACCGTATGGCAGGACCCTGCCGGACAGGCGCATCTGGTGGCCTATGTCGCCAGCCGTGATCAGGCCCTTCCGTTGGAGACGCGTCTGCGCGCGAGTGCGGATCGATGGCTGCCGGCTGTGCTGCGTCCGGCGCGCTATGTCATCTTACCCCAGTTTCCGCACTTGACCAGTGGCAAGATCGATCGCAAAGCGCTGCCGGCCCCGCTGCAACCGCCCCCGGTGCCGGTCGCCTCCAGCGAGGGGGGTGCCCAAACAACGCTGCATCTGATCATGTCCATCTGGGCGAAGCATCTGCTGCGCCCGTCGT
>CAYSHQ010000022.1:0-13948 GCA_964430835.1 uncultured Lentisphaerales bacterium | reverse complement strand
GCGCGGCCATGGCCGAGCCCACGCAGGCGCCGAGGATCAGCCCCGTGATGAACGGTGCCATTTCGCGCAGCATCGAGACCATCACGGCGGAGCCGATATAGACCTCCTGGTTGTAGCGCCGCAGCTCGATGCCGGTCTGGAAGGCCAGGATCATGCCGGTGAAGAGCGCCACCACGGTAATCACCGGCAGGCTCTCGATGCCGCAGAGATACAGCTGCCGCTGGAACTCGGCACGGGCCTTGGGTCGGCGCAGATCGGGCAACTCGCGCATAGCCCGCGCACCCAGCAACACGGCACGCCCCAGCTCGCCCAGCCCTTCCTGCGTGGCCAGAAAGAGCCGCTTGAAATAGCCGGCCGACTCCGAATATTCAAATGGTTCGCGCGTAATCACCGTTCCGGCATGCTCCTCTCGTCCGGGTCAGGACTGGACCAGAACCAGCGCCACTGGTTCCGCGCGGCAGTGCCTTGCGCCGTACGCCCGACCAACCCACCCAGCAGTTGCCACGACCTGCGGCCATCCGGCCGCTGCTGCCAGGCGGCCAGCGGACCCAACTGGATGTAGGTGGTATCATCGCACTGTCGCCCCCAACGAGCAAGGCCCCAGAAGAGATCGTGATCACGGGCGCCATCCGGCCATGCGTTCTGCACGTACCACGACCAGAAGGGGGCCCAGTTGCGCTCGATCCCCTGGCCGTCGCGCATCCAGGTCAGCTCCGGCACGCGGATGCGCGTCCCTTCCGGCCGCTCATAACGCGAATAGAGGGGCCAGAGGCGCACGTAGTCCAGCGTGCCATCCGCCGCCCCCTCGGTTTGGCCCGTCCGCCGCAAGGCGTGGTAAAAGGGGACCAGCGTGCGGCTCTGCTCCTGTCGGCTGCGGGTGGTGCGGGTCTCCTCCCACCAGAGCGGCCAGGCAATCGTGCCACGATGTCCGGCCGGGGTCTCGGTATGTGTCCAGAGCGGCCAACAGTTATCCTTGGCCGCGTCCTTGGTCCGAGCGGTCTCGTAGATCGGCCAAGGGGCACGCAGGCGGGTCTCGCCATTGGTCAGGGTCATGCGCGAGAAGAGCGGTGGCAGCGCCATCCACCCCTGTTGCGTATCGGTATCGACGCGGCCATAGATCGGAAAGAGCATCTCTGCCGAACCGTGCTGCTTCGGCCCATCAAAGACCTCCTGTGTCCAGAACGGCCAAAAGGCAAAGGTGGCGCGCTGCGTGGCCGTAGTGGCGGTGCCATACACGGGGAAGAGGCGGAAGCGTTCCCGTTTGGGGCCGGTCTCGCGCAGGTAGATGGGCCACACGTAGCTCTCGGTCTGCTGCGCCCCCTGCCGGTAGCCAAGATGGAGCGGAAAGCAGGTGAAGTGCAGCTCATCGAGCCAGAGGAAATCGCGCAGCTCCCCGCCCAGCGGGAAGACCGCGCGATAGTCATCGCCAGCGCGCGTGCGCCCCTCGGCATAGACCGGCAGCAGCCAGAACGAGTAGCGCGCCAGCGGATTACGCACATCCTCGTCCAGATAAAAGGCCGGAAAGGCCCAACCATTCAGGAAATCCGCCCGGCGGTGCCAGGAGCTCCACGGCCAGAGCAGATCGGTGATGACCTCCGCGTGATTCGTGTCCGCCACGCGACAGAAGAGTGGCCGCAGCGCCAGCAACTCCACGCCCTCACGGCTGCGGCCGACCTCCAGGATGGGGCCCAACCGGAAGCGCCAGGGCGTGGCCGAGCTAGCCGGCGTACCTGCCACGGGCGCGGCGTTGGTGCCAGACGGCAGCGCCGCATGCGCCTCCGCACACGCCAACCAACCCGCTACCAGCAGGCACGCCGCCACTGAAACCACGTGCGACCACAGCGGCCACCAGCCCTTAGAGATTCTGGCGGTGGTATTCATGAATGCGTTTGTCGCAGCCGAACGTCATGGCGATCAGCGCCGTGCGGATCCACATGCCATTGCGCATCTGCCGCCAGTACATGGCGCGCGGATCATGATCCACTGCGGTGGCAATCTCCTCCCGACGCGGCAGCGGGTGCATCACGATGGCATGCGGCCGCAGCAGCTTGAGCTGCTCCAGACCAAAATGGAACCGCGTAATGTCAAGGCGCGCACTATCGCCCTTCTCCTTGTCCCATTCGTCCTGCACACGCGTCATGTAGATCGCATCCGCCTCCGGAATGACGGACTGGAAGTCGTCGCTGCAATAGTGCGAGACCTCTTTGTTGCGCAGGTTGGCCAGCACATCCTCGCCGATCTGCAGCGGGGCCGGCGCCACAAAGATCTGGCGGATATTCGGATAGTTGGTCAGCAGGTGCGAGAGGGAGCGTACGGTGCGGCCGCGCGCGAGGTCGCCGACAAAGACGACCGTGCGGTTGCGCAGCCCGCCCAGGTGCTCGAAGCTGCGCACCAGCGTATAGATATCCAGCAAAGCCTGCGTGGGGTGCTGATCCTGGCCGGAGCCGGCGTTGATGATCGGGATGGGGCGCTCGGAGTTGGAGAGCGCCCAGGCGGTGTGCTCCGCCAGCCCCTTCTCCGGCGTGCGCATGATGATCATGTCAAAATAAGAACTGAACGTCCGCACGGAGTCCTCGCGCGACTCCCCCTTGAACTCCGACGAAGTGGAGGTATCGCGCACCTCGCCGGTCTGCACCCCCAGGATCTGGCAGGCGGAGAGGAACGAGAGGAAGGTGCGTGAACTCGGCTGCGAAAAATAGAGCATGGCCCGCTTGTGACAGACCAGCTCGCGCAGGAACCCCATGCCCGTACGCGTCTTGGCAATGCCACGGATCTCCGTGGCCAGGTGGGTCAAGCGGTCCAACTGCGCCAGATCAAACTGCTGGGCAAACAATGTATGGTACGGCGTACCATCCGCCTGCAGTAAATAGGGGGCCTTCTGCTCCACCGACATAGCGGCGAATTCGTTCCAGGAAATATCCAACAGACGTTTGGACGCCATAGCGTGTCTCCAGATTCGCACCGGGGTGCGGACGGGCAGGGTTCAGAGGTCAGAGGTCAGGGGGTTGCTCAAGGCCGAGACGAAGAGCGCCTTCATCGTGTGCATGCGGTTCTCGGCTTGGTCAAAGACCCGCGAGAAGGACGCTTCAAAGACGTCATCGGCCACTTCCAGCGCGCCGCACGCGCGCGTCATGGCCGTCTGATGGTCATGAAAGGCCGGCAGGCAGTGCAGGAAGATCAATTCGCCGCCCAGATTGCCGGTGGCGCGGCAGAGGTCCATATTGACCTGATACGGCCGCAAGAGGCGCTGGCGTGTCTCCTTCTGCGCCTCCTCGCCCATCGAGACCCATACATCCGTATAGAGCACGTTGGCGCCTTGCACGCCAGCCACCGGATCGTGCTCCACCCGGACGCTCCCGCCGGTTTCGCGGGCCAGCGCCTGCGCCGTGGCCACCAGCGCCGGAGCGGGCATCAGCTCGGCCGGGGTGCAGTTGACATAGTGCAGGCCGGCCTTGGCACACCCCATCATCAGGGTATTGGCCACGTTGTTGCGGCCGTCGCCCACGTAGGCCAGTCGTACGCCGGCCAGTCGGCCGAAGCACTCCTGCACCGTCATCAAATCCGCCAGCACCTGGGTCGGATGGAACGCATCCGTCAGGCCATTCCAGACCGGCACCCCCGCCCACCGCGCGAGCCCTTCCACCGTCTCCTGCGCATAGCCGCGAAAGAGGATACCGTCGAAGACCCGCCCCAGCACGCGCGCCGTATCGGCCACCGACTCCTTGGCACCCAGATGGATGTCCTGGCTCGACAGATACTCGGCGGTGCCGCCTTCGTCATGCACGGCCACCGACGCTGCGGTGCGGGTACGGGTGGAGCTCTTTTCAAAGACCAAGGCGATATGACGCCGATGCAGCAAATCCCCACGGATGCCGTTCCGGCGCCGCGCCTTCAGCGCGATCGCCAGCACAATCAACTCCCGCATCTCCGCGTTGGTTATGTCCAGCAGGGTCAGCAAAGACCGCCCCCGCAATGACTCGCTCCATGTCCGCATGCCACTTACTCCCGACTGATTGACATGGCAGTATAGGTCTTTCGCCCCGTCTGATTCAACATCTTACGGTGTGGCGCAGTAGCCGTCGGCTTCGTCCTTGCCGTAAGGCGCAGAAAGAGCGATCATGCTTATAAAGACATGCGCCGCTACAATATGCTGGCGCAAAGGCAAAAAGGAGCCTGGTAATCATGAGTGGGGTCGGGAGGCTGGTACGCATCGCTTTACTCACGCTGTGCATGCTCACGGCGTGCGCGGACGAGACGCACCCGCCAGTGGTGCATGTGGGTGTGCTGGCGCACCGGGGCGAAGCAAAATGCCGCGCGGAGTGGTCCCCAACCATCGCCTGGCTCGGGCAGCAGATCCCTGAGTACCGCTTTGAACTCTTGCCGTGCAACCATTTAGAAATACAGGAGCGATTGAAACGGGGCGAACTGGACCTGGTGCTGACCAGCCCCGCACTCTACGTGGAACTGGAATATCAGTACGGCTTGCATCGCATTGCCACGCTGTTGATGGGGCGCGGGGCGCTGGCGTCCAGCGAGCTGCATGGTGCCATTTTCTGCCGTGCGGAGCAGCCCGGCCTGCGTACGCTGCGCGATGTAAAGGGGCATACCGTGGCCGCCGTGGACAAGACCGCGTTCGGCGGGTACGCCATGCAGGCGCGCGAACTCAAACTCGACGGCGTGGATGTCGAGCACGACGTCCAAGCGCTCCACTTTCTCGGCACCCAAGATCGGGTGATTGAAGCCGTGTTACAACGCCAAGCCGATGTTGGCTTTGTACGCGCGGATCTGCTGGAAAGCCTGATCCGCGAGCAGAAGCTCGCCCGGGAGACCTTGCGCGTACTCCCCCCTGCCGGGGATCGTAACGGGAAACACGCCCACCTTTATCCGTACAGCACACGCGCATACCCCGAGTGGCCGATGGCAGTCACCCATGATCTGCCGAAAGCACTCGGCAAGCGGATCGCCATCGCGCTCTTCGCCCTGACGCCAGAATCCCCGGCCATGCAAGCAGCCGGCGCCACAGAGTGGATGACACCCGAAAACTATCAGGAAGTGCATAATTGCCTGCGGGAACTGCGACTGCCGCCCTATGCGCATCTCGACCGGATGACCACCCTGGAAGCCGCCCATACGCTCTGGCCGGTCCTGGCCGCGCTGGTGATCCTCTTCCTGGCGGGCGCACTGCGCCGCCGCGCCCTTAACCAGAAGCGCCTGGTTACTCTGGTATCGGAGCGGACCGCCGAGCTGCGCCGCGTCAACGACAGCCTGCAGCGCGAGATCACGGATCGTAAACAAGCCGAAGAGAAGCACTTACGCATGGCCGCCATCGTCACATCCTCCGAAGATGCCATCTATTCCAAAGACCTGGACGGCAACATCCTGAGCTGGAATCAGGGAGCCGCGCGCCTCTATGGCTACACGGAAGCCGAAATGCTGGGTAAACCGGTCTCCATTTTGATCCCGGAAACACACCTCGAAGAGATGGTGGAGCTCATGCGGCAATTTTGGACCGGCACACGCATTGAGCACCTCGAAACCGTGCGCCGTAAAAAAGATGGCACTCTGGTGGACATCTCCCTGACGATCTCACCCATCTTCGCGTTGACCGGCATCATTACGGGCGCGTCCATCATTGCTCGCGACATCACGGCACGCAAGCAACTGGAACTCTCGCTGCGCGAAAGCAAGGAGGCGGCCGAAGCGGCCAACCGCGCCAAGAGCGAATTTCTGGCCAACATGAGCCATGAAATCCGCACGCCCTTGAATGCGATTATCGGTTTCGGCGAACTGCTCACCGGATTGCCGCTGAACGAGAAGCAGCGCTCTTATGTGGATCCCATTCGCACCGCCGGCCGCAGCCTGCTGCGCCAGTTGAACGACCTGCTGGACCTGTCCAAGATCGAGGCGGGGCGCATGGAGTTGCAAGTGGCCGCCGTGGATCTGCGCCTGCTGCTGGAAGAAATTGAAGTCATCTTCGCGCCCCGTATCCTCCAAAAGGGGTTGCAATTCCAACTGGGCATGGACCCCGCGCTCCCCCGCGCACTGCTGTTGGATGAAATCCGCGTGCGGCAGGTGCTCGTCAACCTCGTGGGCAATGCCCTGAAGTTCACCGACCACGGCGCGGTCCGGGTGCGCGTGGCCCATCACTTCACCAGCGCGAAGCGCCACAGCGTGGACCTGGAAATCGCCGTGGAGGACACCGGCATCGGCATTCGGGCAGATGAGCTGGAGCATATCTTCGGGGCGTTTCGCCAGCAGAGTGCCCAAAGCGCCGTGAAGTATGGGGGTACCGGACTGGGGTTGACCATCAGCCGTCGCCTGGCAGAAATGATGCACGGCACCATCTCCGTGACCAGTCAGGTCGGCCACGGCAGCACCTTCACCTTGCGGATACCCGCCGTGGCCGTAGCCGCCACCCCGCTGGTCGGCCCCGACGTCCTGCAGTGCGAACGTCTGGCCATCGCCTCCTTCCAGTTCCACGGCGAACGGGTGCTGGTGGTGGATGACGTGGAGTCGAACCGGAGCATGCTGCGTGCACTGCTGGAACAGGTCGGCTTGAGCGTCTTTGAGGCACCGGACGGCCCGACAGCCATTGAGCTGAGCGAGGAAGTGCAGCCGGCGGTCGTGCTGATGGATCTGCACATGCCCGGCATGAGCGGCTTCCAAGCCACGGCGGCAATCAAACAACGGCCGTCCACACAGACCATCCCCATCCTGGCACTGACCGCCTCGATCCAGGAACTCGACGCTACGGCGCAGGCGCAGGCCGGCTTTGCCGCCTATTTTGTGAAGCCGGTGGCCGCCGCCGTATTGTTGCAAGCCCTGCAACACAAGCTGGGCGCCGGCCCGCACCCAGAGCCCCCCTGCGCGGCGCATGGCTCCGCTACCGCACCGCCGACCTCAGCCAAACCGCCCTGCCAGCAAATTCCGGCGGAACTACGGGCCTCGTTGCTGCGCGACGCCGAAGCCCTGCAGAAAGGCATTGTCGTCAGCCGCGTACGCAGCCTGGTAACGCAATTGACCGAGGTGGGCACCACCTGCCACGCACCCCCCTTCATCAACCTGGCACAACAGCTGGCCAAGGGCGCCGACCGCATGGATGTCAGAGAGATGCGACAAGTCGGGCAGATGGTCTGCCACCTGCTGTCCCAGCAGCCGTAGCGTGTAGACCCGGGAGAATTCGCACATGAGCACCCAACCCTTGGACCCCGCAAAAAAACCGCTGATCCTCCTGGTGGATGATGTGGCGGAGAATCTACAACTCCTCGCCCAGCATCTGACCAACGAATACGAACTGGCCTTCGCCATGAGCGGCGAACAGGCCCTCGCCTTGGCCAATGAGATCGCCCCCGCCCTGATCCTCCTGGATGTCATGATGCCCGGCCTGGACGGCTACGAGACCTGTCGCCGCCTCAAAAAGGATCCGGCCCTGCGCGCCATACCGGTGATCTTTCTCACCGCCAAAGCGGAGACGGACGCCGTGGTGCAAGGGTTTACGGCGGGCGGCGTGGATTATGTCACGAAGCCCTTTCGCGCAGCAGAACTGCGCGCACGCGTCCGCACGCATGTCGAACTACACCGCTTGAAAAGCCTGCTCTGCGTCTGTGCCCAGTGCCAGAAGATCCGCAATGACCAGGATCAATGGGAACGGCTGGATGAGTATGTGGAGCGCAATACCCATACATCCTTTTCCCATGGCTACTGCCCGGAGTGCTACGCCCAGTTTGTGCAGAATCTGAAGCTGGCGTAATCCATAGGGGTGCGAGCCGAAAGGGTGCCCTGCCAAGGGCCCGCGCCTATGTCCGCACACGGAAGCAAAACACCGTGCCGGCTTCGTCCGACGAAGTAAAGTCCACCACGCCCTGCAGCACCTGTTCGCCAAAAAACTTCATGGAATAGGTGCCGAGCCCTCGGCCAAGCCCCACTTTTGTGCTGAAATTACGCTGGAAAACACGCGGTACAATTTCCGGCGGCATGGCACTGCGATTCCAAACGCGGAACGCTACCCACCCCGGGGTACATTCGTGTGTAACTTTCACCTCGCCGCCCGCCGGCGTCGCCTCCAAGGCGTTCGTGATCATATTCCGGAGCACCCGCAGCAAGAGCGACGGCTCGGTGTGCATCGCCACGTCCGGCACAGGCGGAGCGAACTGTAGCGCCTTGTGCGCGGCCAGGCCGTTTTGCCGGAAAAGATCCTGCAGCTCCTGATAGAGCTGCGCGATAGTAACCGGTTGATAGGTCGGCTGGTACAGACTGGCGTCGGCGGTGCTCAACGCCCGCTGAATAGCTACTTCGCTGCTCAGACGCACGGCCAGGTTATCCACAATCTGGGCATACGACTGCGACTCCTCCCATGAATCGGCCATGAGGACCAGATTGGCCGCCCCGGTAAGTCCGTGCAGGAGACCGTTAATGTCGTGGTAGAAGACCCGTTCCAGCGCCGCCAGCTTCTGCTGCTGCGTGATATCCTGCAGAAAGAGCAACAGCAGGCGATGCCCTTCATAGGTGACCGGCACACAACGTACACGCAGAAAGAACTCAGCCGTTTTCCCTTCGGCCTCCGTTGTAATGGCGCAATCCCGTTCGGTGGGCCTATCGGTCGTCAGACTGGTGACCATGGCAATGACCGCCCCGCAGGTGGAACAGGAGGTACTGGTACCGCACCCGCCGGGCATCTCGTCGGCATGCACGCAGCGCAGCGTCTCCCCGGGGCGCAAGCCCAGGACCTCCTGCGCATTGTCAATCTTCAGCGTACGCGCCAGCTGCTCATTGACGGCTAGGATCTGACGCTGGGTGCTGAGCACAGCCAGCAGGCCCTGCACCGAGGACAGGAGGCTGGTGAGGATGGGATTACTGCTGACAAAGGCGACTTCCGCGCGCAACTCCTCGGGACCGAGGCGCTCCGCCGGCGCAAAATGTGTGTCCATACGTCTATTTTTCCCACGCTCGTGGCCCGTCGGTGCCGCACCACGCGGCCTGCACTACACGTATACTCTGCAATAATTTGGTGGACCGAGCAAGCCCGCATCTCGTCATGCCCCTGCTCTAGGGCACCTGCACGGTCGTACATGCCCGGCGGAACCCTTTGCCTGGCGAGGCGCTTAGATGGCCGGGGTCGTGTACAGCACGCTCCCACCCACCCGGAGTTCCACCGGCCGCAGGTAGCGCCGCAGGGTCACCGGATTCGGCGTCATTCCGAGACCAGGCCGCTCCGGCGGCTGCACCAAGCCATTTTGATCGGGAACCAGGGTTTCCAGGGTCAGCTCCCGTGCCAGAGAACTGGCCTCCACCGGATACTCGCAAAGCCCCGCGGTTTTCAGGCCGGCATACGGTTGCAGGGAGGCGCTGAGCGCCAGCGGCGTGGTGAAGGTGTGGTTTACGTAGGTGGCGGCGCGCGTTTCGGCATAGCGCGCAATCTCATAGGCAGAGCTGATGCCTCCGATGCGCCCGGCATCGATCTGAATGTAGCCGACCCCGCCGAAATCGATCAGGTTGCGGGCCATGAACGGCTCATGGGCGCCTTCGCCCCCGGCGGTGCGCAGCGGTGCGCGCATGCGCCGCCCCAGTTCCTGATAAGCCTGGAGCGCGCCGGAGACGAACGGTTCCTCCAACCACAGCGCGCCGCACTCCTGCAACACCGGCAGCCGCCGGGCGGCCGCTTCGACATCCTCGCCCCAGATGGTGCCGGCATCGACCAGCAGCGCCACGTCAGGACCGAGCCCTTCGCGCGCGGCGCGCACCTGGGCTTCGTCGGCGGCGACCTCCACGCCGAACGGGCCCCAACCGAATTTGGCCGCGCGGAACCCGTGGGCCCGCACGCCCTGCGCTTTCCGCAGCGTCTCCGCCGGGGTGTCGCCAAAGAGCTGCGAGGCGTAGGCGGTCTTGGGGTAGGCCCGCTCCCAGCCGAGCAGCTTCCAAGCCGGCTCACCGCGCTGCTTGCCCAGTAAATCCCACAACGCCATGTCGATCCCCGCCAGGGTGTGGTCGGCCTGCAAGAGATCGAAACTGTTGCGCCGTACCTCCGCCGTCACCGCCCGAATGTCGGCCGGGGTGTCGATCCGGTGGCCGAGAACCGAGTGACTGACCGGCTTGCAGGCACTGTGCGACATGGGGCAGCACCAGGCAGCGATGGAAACCAGCGGCGCGGCCTCGCACTCACCCCACCCCTCCATCCCGTTGTCGGCGCGAACCCGCACCAGCAACGCGTCCTGACTGCCGTCCCCAACGTCGTGAATCTGGGGCATGGCAAGGTAGAAGAAATCAACCGTGTCGATTTTCATAGCAGGGTCGCTCCGAGCGTGGCAAGGATTTGACTCATCAAGGGGTGCAGTTCTGTTTTCAGATTTTCCACGGCCGCCTGCTGGCTGGCCGACAGCGGTTGGCGACAGGGACCGAGCGTAAAGCCAAATAAGGTGCTCCCGGTTAGAACGTAATCGTCAGCCCGCCATCAACCGTGATGACCTGCCCGGTCAGATAGGACGCATCCGGACCGGCCAGGAACCAGGCGACCCCGGCAATCTCCTCCGGCCGGCCAGCCCGACGCAGCGGCAGGTGATGCCCGGCGACATAATTAGCCTTGAACCAGTCGCTTTCAAGCTCATTCACACCATTGACCACACTCATCGGGGTGGCGACAAACCCGGGAGCAATGGCGTTGACCAGAATCCCCCGGTCCGCCAGCTCCAGCGCCAGGCTGCGACAGTACTGGTTGATGGCCGCCTTGGCCATGCCATAGGCGGAACCACCGCGCTCCACCCGGTCACCGTGAATCGAAGTGACATGAATGACACGGCCGCCAGCGGCCAGCAGCGGCACGGCGACGCGGGTCATCTGCACCGCCCCGTCCAGCATCAGATCCAGAGGCTTGCGCCAGGCGGCCAGCGGCGCGGTGATCGGATCGCCGGCCATGAACACGCCGGCGCAATTGACCAGGGCGTCGAGCCGCCCCCAGCGCGCCCGCAGCAACGCGTCCAGCCGACCAGCGGTTTCGGCGCAGGCATAGTCGCCCACCAGTTTGAGATGATCACCCGACGGCAGCTCGCCGAGCAGGCGATCCAATTCCGCTTCGCGCCGCGCAAGCACACAGAGGTCCCAGCCTTCGGCAGCAAACCGCTGCGCGGTAGCCCACCCGATCCCCGACGAGGCGCCCGTGACGATAACCTTCTTTCGATTCATTGCGCTCCCTTCCTCCATCCGCCAGCCATCAATCCGTCACGCCTTGTCCACCACCCACTCCACCGTCGTTTCTAAGACCTGACCCGGTTGGAGGCGCGAACAGAAGCCGGTGGCGGCGGCCTCATTAACGCTGACCGGCATGGTCGTGCAGGGCTCCAGCACCGCCGTGAAGGCACCATCCATGGCTCCGTGCGACGCGAAATACCAGCAGCAGGGAAAGACCGCGCGGTCAAACCGACACTCCAGGCGGGCGCCATCCTGCGCCTCCAGCGCCATGCGCCCTTCCGCCAGATCGTAAAGAAAGAGGAATTCCGTGCCACCATCGGGTTCGGGAACCAGCGACATCATAAGCCCGTCAGCATCCGGCCAGGCAAAAGGCGCCGGGGACTTCCGGCGCGACCACTCGGTGTCGGCGGCCCGGGCCGTGGCGGCCGGACAGCTGATGCGATCACCCGGCTGCACCGCCAGCGCGGCATGCAGCTTCCACATGAATTGCCGTTCCGTGGTGGTGGGGTTGGTGATGCGATACGCGCAGATCAGGCGGTTCCCTTCCAGATGCATGCGGCGCTGGTAATCCAGGCCGAACTGCGGCAGCCGACCACGCAAGATCAGCGCGTCCCCCGCCCGCTCTGCGGCCAGCGGCAGCGTCCACAGCTCGCCATGGTCGGGGCAAGCGATGCCGTTAAGGGTTTCCGGCAGGTCACAAGGCAATAATTCATCCATGCCGCCGTAAAAGTTGGGATCATAGGCGGTGCCCGGCGCACAACACGCCAGCGGCAAGCGCGGATTGCGCCAGAGGAACTCACGGCCACTGGCGCAATGAACCAGGCTGACCACCCGCCCGCCAATGGCGGGGGCGATGGTGACCTGGAGGCAACCATTGGTCAATACATCGAGAGTGCCGTGGTTGTGTATCTGTTGTTCCTGCATGGTGCTCCTCCCTGACCCACCCAAATTCATTCGGGCCGGAGCATGCCAGAAGCGCAGATCAACGTCAAGATCACCACCATATTGCGGCAACCCCATAATCCCTTGCCTCGCGCCGCTTCCCCCCGACACACGCTCTACTGGGAATCTTTCCCTTCCGCGGCGGCCGGCGCGGCGCCACCCACGGCGCGCAGGATGGCCGCCGCCAGCTCCGGCCCAATGCCGGCCACCGCCGCAATCTCCGCCAGCGGGGCCCGCGCCAGACGATAGACCGAACCAAAGGTCTGCAACAGCGCCTGCTTGCGCTGCGGACCGATCCCGGGAATCTCATCCAACGCGGATTCGCGAATGCGGCGGTTACGCAGCCGACGATGGTGATCAATGGCAAAGCGGTGCGCCTCGTCGCGCAAGCGCTGCAAGACCTGCAGCGCCGGCGAATTGCGCGGCAGGATCAACGGCTCCGTGCCATCGGCCCGCACGATCGCCTCCTGCTCCTTGGCTAGCCCGGCCAGTGGCAGGTGGGCCAACTGCAGGCCATCGAGGACCCGACGCGCGGCGCGCACCTGCGTGAGCCCGCCATCCACCAGAACGAGATCAGGGAGGGCGACCGGCGTGGCGGCGCCAGGTTCCGGGTGCGCCGGCGCCTCGGTTGCCTCGGCCTGCGCCGGCCCAACGGCTGCCGCCAGCGTGCCGCTCGCGCTGGACACCGCTGCCAGCACCCGCTGGTAGCGCCGGCTGACCACTTCCGCGATCATGGCCGGGTCATCAGCCCCCGTGACCGTACGGATGCGAAAACGCCGGTAGCGCCGGCGGTCCGGCTGGCCGTCCACGGCGCAGACCATGCTGGCGACCGCCAACGACCCGAGGATGTTCGAGATATCGAAGGCCTCGATGACGCGCGGCGGCGCGGCCAGCCCGAGCAGGTCACGCAGCTCTGCGAGTCCGCGGCGGGCGGCATCGGCGTGTAGCTCTGGCGTGGCTACCACACGGCCGCGGCGGCGCACCACTTCGCGCAGCGCCAGGAGCGTGTCGCGCCATTTGGCGGCCTTCTCAAAGTCATGTCGGCTGGAGGCGGCGCGCATCTGCGCTTCCACCTCCTGCAGCACCTGCACCCGCTCGCCGGCCAGGAAGGCGCAAGCTTCCTCGAAGCGGGCGTGGTAGTCGGCCAGAGAGATGCGCCCGATGCAGGGGGCCGCGCAGAAGCGTACCACGTCGTTGATGCAGTGTTCGTGGGTTTCCGCGTCGGGAAGCAGAGGGGTGCAGCGGCGGATCCCGTAGCGGCGCTCGGTAAAATCCAGCGCCTGGCGCACGACACTGTCGGAAGGGAATGGGCCGAAGTAGCGGGCGCCATCCGCACGCACCAGCCGACTGGTGGTAAAACGCGGCACCGGGTCGCGCGGATCCGCGCGGATGGAGAGGAAGCGCTTATCATCGCGCAGCAGGATGTTGTAGCGGGGGCGATGCTGCTTAATCAGGCTCCCCTCGGTGAGCAACGCCTCCTCCTCGTTGCGCACCACCAGGATCTCCAGGTCCACCACGCTGTTCACCAAGCTGCGCAGTTTGGGCGGTGCATGGTGCATGGTGGAGGCGCGGAAGTACGATTGCACGCGCTTGCGCAGGGAGACGGCCTTGCCGACATAGATAATGCGGCCGTTGGGCCCCCGGAAGAGGTAACACCCCGGCTTATCCGGCAACTGCTGCAACTTTTCGCGCAACGCCTCGGTCATGCCCATAGTGTCAAGGGTTACGCGGTTGGTGTCAAGGATCAGGGATCAGGGTCTACGGGCGAGCCCGCCGGGGCGGTGCGCGCTAGGCGCTGGGTAGTCGACACGCTGCCCACGGCCTG
>CAYSHQ010000021.1:3642-13963 GCA_964430835.1 uncultured Lentisphaerales bacterium | reverse complement strand
GGTCATGCCGGCGAGTTTCTTGTAGAGACGGATGTAGTTCTGGATGGTGATCGTGGCGAGGGTCTGCGTCTCCTTCTCGATCTCCACGCCTTCCTTGGCTTCGACGGCCTGGTGCAGACCGTCGCTCCAGCGCCGCCCCGGCAGGATGCGGCCGGTGAACTCATCCACGATCAGCACGCGGTTCTCTTGCACCACGTACTCCACGTCGCACTCATAGAGGCAATAGGCCTTGAGCAACTGGTCCACGTTCTGCACGCGCTGACTGCGGTCCATGAACGACGCCTGGATCTCCTGGCGCCGTTTGTTACGCTCTGCGGCGCTCAGGCCATGCTCGCCATCCACGGCCGACATGGCCGAGACCAGGTCGGGCAGGACGAACATCTCCGGGTCGGCCGGGTTGAGCGCGGAGCACCCCTTGTCGGTCAACGATGCTTCCCGGTTGCGTTCATCAATGGTGAAATAGAGTTCCTCCCGCAGTTCCCGGGACTCCAGCTTGCGCATCTCCGTGAGCATCATGCGTTCGACCTGCTCGTGCAGCCGCCGGATGGCGGGGTCTTCGAGCAGATGCTGGAACTGCTTGTGCTTCGGCATGCCGTGGTAGACCTGGTAGAGCTTCCACATCGCGTTCTGGTCGTCCTTGGCCTCGATCATCGTCTTGGCTTCGGCGACGAGCCGGTTACAGAGCTCCTGCTGCAGGCGCACCAGCCGTTCCACGCGCGGCTTGAGATCCATGTACTGGTTGGAGGAATTGGCCGCCGGGCCGGAGATGATCAGCGGCGTGCGGGCCTCGTCGATCAAGATGCTGTCTACCTCGTCGACGATGGCGAAGTGGTGTCCGCGTTGCACAAGCTGTGCGGGGTCCACGGCCATGCCGTTGTCGCGCAGGTAGTCGAAACCGAACTCGCTATTGGTGCCGTAGGTGATGTCGCACGCGTACTGGGCGCGGCGCTGGGCCGGGTCCATCGTGTTCTGGATGCAGCCGACGCTCAGGCCCAGATACTCGAAAACGGCGCCCATCCACTGCGAGTCACGCGCGGCGAGGTAGTCATTGACGGTCACCAGGTGTACATTCTGCCCGCTGAGCGCATTGAGGTAGAGGGGGAGCGTAGCCACGAGGGTTTTCCCCTCGCCCGTCTGCATTTCGGAGATCTTCCCCTGGTGCAGCACGATCCCACCCATGAGCTGCACGTCAAACGGGACCATCTCCCAGAGCTTTTCATGGCCGCAGACCATGCGGGTCGAGCCGCAGAGGCGGCGGCAGGCGTTCTTCACGGCGGCAAAGCCCTCGGGCAGGAGGTCGTCGAGCGTTTCCCCGCGCGCCAGGCGCTCGCGGAACTCGACGGTCTTCGCTTTCAGCGCCGCCTCCGACAGCCCCTGGTACTCCAATTCCCAGGCATTGATGCGCTTGACCAGCGGCAGCAACCGTTTCCGGTCGCGCTGGTTCTTGGTGCCAAAAAACAGGTGCAGCAGGTTCATGGGGATCATCCATCCTGGCGTCGCGGCGGGAGCCGACGAGCGGCCTTGCAAAAACAAACGTAAGGGGTGGTACTATAGCCCGAGCGTGCCGCCGACTCCAGCGCGAAACGGTTGCAGACGGACAGGCAGATAGACGGATTCCACGGCCAGCGCCAAGCCGGAATCCGGCTGGCCCAGTAACTGTGCGAGGGTGGCCTGGTTCGGCCCGGCCATCTGGAGTTCCCCCGTACCGCCGCAGCGGTTGCACGCCACGCGCACCTTGCCCGTCCCCCGACAGGCGCTGCAAGGCGCGGTCACCGTGCGGCTCAGATTCTCGCTCTTGCCGCAGTTGGGGCAGCGACCATTAATCATCTGCCAGCCGCACGAGCAATTCCGGATTGATTTGCTGATCGTAGTCTGCGAGAGCGTGCCCGCACCCCGGCAATCCGGGCAGGTACGTTCCTTCGCCCCCTGCCCCGCACACATCTCACACCGGGCACGCACCGAGGCTTGCCGCCGGAGGGCATTGTAGGCATCCATCGCCTGCCGGGCATAGTGATCGCCCTGCGCGGCCGCTACGCCGAACCAGTAGAAGGCATCCTGCTCGCTGCAGGAGACGCCGCTACCTGTCAGAAACAGTCGGCCGAGCTGCTTTTGTGCACCCACATGCCCCTTGCGGGCTGCGGCTAAGAAACAGGCGGCGGCCATCTGGCGATCCTTGGCCACGCCCAGACCGTCAAGGTATGACATCCCCAGGGCATAGGTCCCCTGCACATGCCCCTGCTCATGGGCCTTGCGGAACCACTGAACCGCATTGGTCGGATTCAGCGCCACACCGACCCCCTTCAGATACATGACGCCCAAGTTCACCTGGGCCTCTGCGAGGCCGCGTGCCGCCGCGCGGGCAAGCAGCTCCGCCGCACGGGTGCTATCCAAGCGCACGCCATGCCCGTTGGCATACTGCACCGCCAGATTCACCTGGGCCAGCAGATCCCCTTGCGCACTGGCCTTCTCATGCCACTGCAGCGCCTGCACCGGATCTACCGGCACACCGCCCAAACCGCTGGCGCAGCAGTACCCCAACCACGCCTGAGATGCCGCATCGCCCTGCTGCGCCGCACTGCGCGCCCAATCCAAGGCCAGCGCCAGATTCGTGACGCCACCCACCCCGGCGGCATACAGGGCCGCCAAATCATGCTGGGCCGCCCGCGAGCCAGCCAGCGCCGCCTTGCTCAGCCACTTGCAGGCCTCCGCCTCGTCTTTCGCCACCCCCTCGCCGCGTGCCAACCGCACGCCCTGCGCATACATCACCTGCGGGTCCTGCGGTGCGGCGGCTGGCGTGACCGCGACCGGCCGCGCCGGTTCGTTACGGCTAGCCTCCTCTGCCCGGCGTGCCTCCTCTGCCCGGCGCGCCTCCTCTGCGCGGCGCGTCACTTCCACCTCCTCCGCCAGTTGCACCTGCTTGTGTAACAACTCGCGCAGCATCGCAGCCTCTGCCCGCTGCGTGGCAGTCAGGCGCTCCTGCAGAACCAGCTCCACTTGCTGCAAGCCAACCTGCGGCGAATCCGCATTCTTCGCCATCTGCAACGCTTCCTGGAAAGCCACCGGATCATTGCGGTTGCGCAACATCCAGCCGAAGAGGATCACCACCGCGCACAGACATAAGAGCAACACACCACCCAGATAGACCCAGAACGGTAACGGCCGCCGCTCGGCCCTTCTGTCGCGGAACACCAGCGTATCCGGCCGCTGGGAGGGCTCGCTCAGCGGCACCGCATCCTCGACCCTTTCCCCGTCCCCGGCCTCTTCCAACAAAGCGACACGCACCGGCGCGGTACAAGCTGGACACGGCACAACCGCACCGGGACGATCCGCGCCCGCTTCAAAACTTGCGCCGCAGCACGTGCAGCATAGTCGCTTCTCGGACATACCAACAACCCCACCGGCCAACACCACCTGCCACCATCTACACCATGAAATCGACCGCCAAACCGCCCGGTGTCGCACGAATGTCCGACACCCCCTTGACGTGCCGTTCCGCAGGCATCAGCAACATGCGAAAGGCCGTCTTCACGCTACCGCGTGCCGGCAGCCACCCATACGTACGATCTCCGTGGAGCTTATGCTGCGCCACCGCCTGCTCGAGCGGCACGGGAAAAGGCGAATTGGCAAATTCCAGGCCACGCACGAGTTCACGCCCGTTCCAGGGTGCCGCATGCCGCCCGTAATTCTCCTCCCAGTTACCCACCCAGGGGAAATCCGCACGCCGCCAGTGATAGGCCAACAGCACGCCCTGCCGTGGATTCACCGCACTGGTCCAAGCATCGGCACGGTCCGGCTGCATATGCTGCGTGGTGAAGTCGGCGCTCTTACGATACCCCCGACCAATGACCCGCAAATCCACGACCTCGCCGCGTGCGCCCGGACCCTCCGGCCACTGGAAGGGCGTATCCGGCCGCAACCGCTGCCGCGGCGAGAAGGCTCCGGGAAAGGTCTGCCCCTCATCCGCCGACATGTCGAAGAGCGTCACACCCTTCTCCAGGAACGGCGCCCCCACGCTGCTATGCTCGCACATGGTATAGGGTTGATCCCGGTCCACCAGACTCTGCAGTTCGGTGACCACTTCCACCAGATGCGACCCCGGGCGTACGGTGAACACACGCGTCACCTGCATGCCGGATAGAGGCATCGCGCAGCTGATCTGCAACCGGGCATGCCGATCCGTGACATCCCGTCCCCGCAACTGCCACGTGCCGACCGGTGCCTCGCCATGCCCATCGCGCCCCGCAGCCGCCTCGGCCGCCGACGGCGGACCAAAATGATGCAGACAGAGCAGATGCCCGGCAATCGAGGCCAGCAGGCGCGAACCACCCCACCGCGCCGCCCGCTCCGGACGGAAATCGGCCGGCTCGATGCTCTTCCAGGTTGGCATCCAGAGCGGATTAACCTGCGGCACCGCCTGCAGCGTAATACTCGCCAAGTGCCCGCCACCCTGCAGCACCACCAGCGACAGCACATCGTTCTGAATCCGCCAAGCCTTGCGGTTCCGATAAACACAAGCCGTTACCATCATATTCGCCATGCCACCACTCCCTCCTACCCGTCAGGACCAGCGTGCCGCGTCCGCCCCCTACTTGGCCGGTGTCTCAGCCGACGAACCACCGAACGGCCACCACCGGCTGGTCTTCTTCTTGTTGGCATCCTCCATGAGCAGCTGCTGTGCGGCGATGCCCTCCGCCGCGCGTTTGTCCAGAAATTGCTCCTGTCCCAGCAATTCCACACCCGTAACCGTGGATTTCACCCGGGTCTTCAGGTAGACGTCCTGCGTGGCCCGCTGCGTGATCGTTGCCACGCCATCGGCCGAGACCTCCATCGTGGGCGGCGTGGTCCGCAACAGTTGCCCCAGTTCCAGCGTCGTCCAGGTCCGGTCACCCGGCGTATCCGTAATCCGCAGGAAAAGATACTCCGCCTGCCGCCGCATGAAGTAGACTAACGAGAGCTTGCGCTGGGCTTCTGGCCGGTCCGCGAATAACTGGATGGCGCTCTTCATCTCCAGCCCAGGCACAATGTCAATGGCGCGGGTTACCGACTCATAGAGGCGATCATCGCGCCGCACGTGCGCCGTGACCAGGTAACTGCCCGGCCTGCCCAACGGATACCACTCGTCCAGTTCAAACGCCGCCCGATGCGTCGCCCCCCCCAACAGCAGCAGCTTGGCGATCATCGCCTCCTGCGGCTGCGAAGGCGCCAGCAGGTCGCGCCGGTTGTCCGTAACCCGGAAGGAAAGCCCGTTCAGCGGCGCCGCGCCATCCCCGACCAGGAAGGGCGTGGTGGCGTGATTAACGATCGACACGTCGGCCCGGATCGCCTCGCCCAGGATGTACACGCTCTGGCTCAGCTTCAAATCAACGGCCATCTGTGCCCCGACACAGCCGGCCAGCAGCACCGCCACCGCCCAGATCCCTGTCCGTTTGCCAGCCATCGCACTCCCTCCGACATTAGTTCCCGACCGCGCCCGGAAACCGCACGCGGAGAGCCAGGATTGAGAAGGTCATCCGGGCAGTTGCAACCTCATACTTTACCAGCTAGCAGGGTGCCTGTCACGAACCCGTTCTGCGCCGATCCTACACCAGCCACCCAGCCTCCGCCACCGCCACCGGCGTGAAGGGGACAATCTGACCACGGGCCGTAGGCCTGACACCAGCCACGCGGCATTCCAGATACTCCCCGCTCCAGCCATGCCCGACCCCGGCGGCATCGACCCCTTCGATCAGCACCGCGACGCGTTGCCCAACCCACTGCCGTGCAAACAGTTGCCGCTGCGTTTCCCCTAACCTGGTCAGCTCCCGCGCGCGTGCCTTGCGCACCGCCGGGGCCACCACGCCTGCGAACGTCGCGGCCGGCGTCCCCGGTCGCTCGCTATAAGGAAAAACATGCACTTTGCTAAATGGCAACGCCGCCACCAGCTGTCGCGTGCCGGCAAAGGCCGCCTCGCTCTCGCCCGGGAACCCCACCAGCAGATCCGTCCCCAGCCCGACGCCCGGCAGGCGACGCAAGGCCGTCTGCACCACCTCCAGGTAGGCCTCTGGCGTATAGCGCCGCCCCATGCGCTGCAACACGGCCGCATCGCCGCTCTGCAGCGGCAGGTGCAGGAAGCGACAAAGCTTATCACACCCGGCCATCAGGTCCACGATCTCGCGCTCCACGGTGGCGGGCTCAATCGAGCCCAGCCGGATACGAGTCACCTCAGGCAGGGCCGCCAAGGCAGCCAGCAGCTCCACCAGGCCGCGCCCGCCATCACGATAGCAGGCGATATTGCAACCGGTGACGACCAACTCCGCAAAACCGGCCCGTGCCAGGGTGCGAGCCTCGTCCAAGACCTGCTGCCACGGGCGGCTGACCGGCGCACCGCGCGTGTGCGGCACAATGCAGTAGGCACAGAAGAAATCGCACCCATCCTGCACCTTGAGCAGGGCGCGCGTGCGGCGCGCACGCCGTGGCCGCGCCACCGGCGGGGTGGCACCGGCCACCTGCCCCAACCGCGCCAGGACCAGGGCGGCCAGGCGCTCCTTGTCCTCGCGCGCCACCAGCAGATCCACGTCCGGCACCACGGGCACGCGGCCATCGGCCTCCACCACGCACCCTACCAGCACTACCAGCGGTGCCGGTACCCCCGCCACGTGCGCCGCGCGTTTCACACGCCGGGCCGCCTGCCGACTCTCCTGTGCCGCTACCTGCGTCACCGCACAGCCATGGATCACCACGGCTTCGGCTGCGGCCGAGGCGGGCACGATCTCGCAACCCGCCGCCGCAAAATCCGCGGCCATGCGATCACTCTCCGCCTGGTTCAAGCGACACCCGAAAGTCTGTATAGCCACACGCATACCGGCCAGCATAGCGGTTCTGGGCTCTTGGAAGCAATGGGCACGCATGTTTTTACCGCGAGGGGCGCGAAGGTACGCGAGGGGTGTTCTTGGTGCTTGGTTCTTTGTGCTTGGTTGCTGACGCCGGGTGGACTGACGGTGGAAAGAAAGGAATCAAAGGGGCAGCGCCGCCGACCGGGCGGGGCCGCCGAACCCGCCGTGCGTGTCTACCGCAGCCAAGCACACGCACAGGATCGACCACGCCGACATCGCTAGCGGCCAAGACCCGCGTGTAAGCCGGTGGTGTACGTGTCGCCGAGTAAAACTGAAGGAAAGCGCGTAGGCGCCCACCGTTCAGCGTGACTGCGGCAGTGGGCGCGGGGCCGGCTGCACACTCGCTAACTGATTGACCAGCGGCTGGTCCCGTTCCGTCACAAAGTTAATCACCACGCCGGGACGCCCTGCACGCGCCGTGCGCCCCGCCCGATGGAGGTAGTTTTCGATTTCCTTGGGCAGGTGATAGTTGATGACCCGCCCGACATGCTCGACGTCCAAGCCGCGGGACGCCAGGTCGGTCGAGATTAAGAGTTCGATCTGACCCTCACGGAAGGCTTTCAGATTGGCGCGCCGCTCCAGCTTGTCCATCTCCCCACGATAGATCGCACAGGCATGCCCCAGTGCTTGCAGCTCCTCGGCCAGTTTGTCGCACTGTTCGCGGGTGTTGGTGAAGATGAGCGTCCCCCCCGGGACGGACTTGGAGAGCAAGGTCTCCAGCACCGGCAAGCGTTTGCCGTCCAGCACCGTGCGATTGATCGTGGTGAGACTTGGCACCACTTTGTGGTGGCCGCTGCTTTGGATCAGCTCCGCGTCTGCAAACAACTTTTTGATGAGTTGCTGGACGGCCGACGACACCGTGGCGGAAAAGAGCGCCATTTGCCGTTGCGGCGGGCAAGCCTCCACAATCCGGCCGGCATCAGGCAGGAACCCATGGTCCAGCATCTGATCCGCCTCATCAAACACCAGCAGCCGAATGTCCGCCAAGCTCACGAGTCCACGGTCCAGCAACAGCACGAGCCGCCCCGGCGTCGCCACCAGCACCTCAAACGAACCGGTGACGTTTCTTTTGGCGATGTCGAGCGTCGTACCGCCGAGCGCCGTGCGCACCCGCAAACGTGTGGCATGGGTAAAGAGTTTGAAGACCCGGGCGACCTGCTCGCCGAGTTCACGCGTCGGCACAATCACGGCGGCGCGCGGCTGGCTATCCACGCTCACGGGCTGGCCAGCTTGCTCCAAGGCCTTCAACTGATGGAGCAGCGGCAGCGCATAGGCCAGGGTCTTGCCACTACCGGTCTCGGCCACGCCCACCACGGAGCGCCCCGCCAGCAAAACCGGTAATACCCGACTCTGAATCTCAGTCGGCTTTATGATGGCTTTCTCGGCGAGCGTGGTCTGCAGCGAGGCAAGCAGCGGAAGTTTGGCGAATGACGTCATAAGCAGCGCGGTCCTTACTATACACAAATGGAAAGCGCTGACCTTCTACCTCTTCTCCCGCGGCTTGGACAGCAAAATCGCACACCCCTGCGCCTCGTGGCATGGACTTTTCCTGAAGCGCCACCTTATGCAGGCTGGCTGTAGCAAGGTCGTACCCCCCCAATCTTCCGCAGTTTGGGGGCTTGCCTTCACCCCTGCGCTCAGGCATGCTGAACTGCCTTCAGCCGTTAAGAGCAGGAATCGTTGCCGTCGGAGGCCTTACCATGCAAAGTCGTCATCCGCATTTCACGTCGCCATCCCCGCAGGTCGAAACCCGCGTCAACACGCTGCTGGCCCGACTAACCCGGGAAGAAAAGATTGCCATGCTCGGCGGTCAGCCGGAGCCCAAGGTGGATGGCGACACCTTTGGTAACGCCGCAGCCGGCATTCCGCCGCTGAAGTTCGCCGATGCCACCACCGGACTGCATTGGTGGACGGATCGCTCGACCACCTATCCCGCCAGTATCGCCTTGGCGGCCACCTGGGACGAAGCGCTCGCCTACCGTGCCGGTGCGGCTCTGGGCCGCGATGCCCGGGCACGCGGCATTCACGTCGTTTTAGGACCAGGCGTCAACCTCTACCGCTCGCCCCTCTGCGGCCGCAACTTCGAATACTTGGGCGAGGACCCCTGGCTGGCCGCGCGCAGCGTGGTGGGGTTCATTCGCGGCCTGCAAGATCAGGGCGTGGCCGCCACGGTCAAACACTTCGCCCTGAATTTCCAGGAATATGAGCGCAATCATGTCAGCTCGGATGCGGATGAGCGTACGCTGCGGGAGGTCTATCTCCCGGCCTTCCGTGCCGCCGTGGAAGAGGCGGGCTCCGGGGCTTTGATGACCGCCTATAACCTGGTGAACGGCGTGCATGCCGCCGAACACGCGTGGCTGCTACGCCACGTCCTCAAAGGCGAGTGGAACTTCCAAGGGGTGGTGATGAGCGATTGGCTCTCCACCTATAGCGCGGTCCAGACCGCGAATGCCGGGCTGGATCTGGAGATGCCGACCGCGCGCTGGCTGAATGCCGAGCAGTTGCTGCCGGCCATTCAGAACGGTCTGGTGGATGAGTCCGTGATTGACGACAAGGTGCGCCGTCTGCTGCGGCTGATGGTCTGCTTTGGCTGGCTGGATCACCCGCAACAGGATGCCACGATTCCACTGGACGATCCAGCCACGGCCGCGGTGGCCTTGGAAGTGGCCCGCCGTGGTTGCGTCTTGCTCAAGAATGAACGGGACATCCTGCCGCTGGATCCTGAGAAAGCCCCGAAGCTGGCCGTGGTCGGTCCGTTTGCCGAACAGACCCCCATAGGCGGAGGGGGTTCTTCCTACAACAAACCCTGGCGCTCGGTGAGTCTCCTCGATGGTCTGCGCCAACTCTTCGGTGCGGAACAGATTCAGCACAGCACGGGGATGCCGAAAGATAACAGCACGGCCACCTTTGCCCAGTCGCAGTATGTTACGCCCACGGGCGCGCCGGGGTTGCAGGCCGAATACTTCAATAATCTGTACTGTCGCGGCACGCCGGTCCTCGCGCGGGTCGAACCCCGCCTGGAACAACGCTGGGGGAGCAGCGAGATTGCTCCGGGCGTGGATGCGGCCACCTTCTCGGTCCGCTGGACAGGGCGGATCCGCGCCGAACGCACCGGTCGGCACGTCTTTTACCAGTGGTTTGGCGGCCCGTTCCGTGTGCAGGTCGGTGAACATGTGATTTTCGATGTGCTGGATGGCGCCAACATCAAGCCGCCGCGCGCCACGCTGGAACTGGAAGCCGGGCGTGAGTACCCCATCGAAGTGCTGTACCGCCGGTCGGGCGGGTTTAACGGCGCCTGCATCGGCTGGGAGTTTTGGGATCGGCAGGCCGACTTCCAGATCGCCCTGGACATGGCGCGCACCAGCGACACGGTCATCTTCTGCGGCGGCTTTTCCAGCCTGACCGAAGGCGAAGCCTATGATCGCGACTTCCAGATGCAAGCCGAGCAG
>CAYSHQ010000021.1:0-3632 GCA_964430835.1 uncultured Lentisphaerales bacterium | reverse complement strand
CAAAGTCACCCCCCGGATCGTCGTCGTGCTGCCGGCGGGCGGCAACGTGGATATGCGGCGCTGGCTGGACCGGGTGCCTGCCGTGCTCATGGCGTGGTATCCGGGGCAGGAAGGGGGCACCGCGCTGGCGGAAATCCTGGCCGGCGTGGTGAATCCCTCCGGACGGTTGCCGGCGACCTTTGAACGCCAACTGGAGGATCGTTCGTCATGCTCCTGCTATCTCGATGCCGACGGCGATCGCCGCGTGCTCCTGGCCGATGGCGTCTTTACCGGGTATCGGCACCACGATCGGACCGGCGTGCCGCCACAGTTCCCCTTCGGCTTCGGGCTCAGCTACACCTCGTTCGCCTATCGCAACCTCAGCTGCCCGGCGACGATGGCGGCGGGTGGCACGCTGACCGTACGCGTCGAGCTTGCCAACACGGGAGCGCGGGCCGGGATCGAAGTGGTACAACTCTATCTGCGCGACTGTGAGGCCTCGGTGCCCAGGCCCTACAAAGAATTGAAAGGGTTCGTACCCGTGGCGTTGCAGGCAGGCGAAAGCCGTACCGTCGAACTCACCTTGCGCGAGCAGGATCTGCACTTCTTCTGCCCCCGCCAGCACGCCTGGCTGGCGGAGCCGGGACGGTTCGAGGTTTTAATCGGCGCCTCGGCCGCCGACATCCACCTGACGGGCGCGTTCCAATATGCGTGAAGATCCCGCCGAGCCTACATTTAAGCTAGCACTACACCGCATCGCACGGCTACCATCCCCCCTGCCCACGCCCCCCCCACGGATATGACCATGCCCATTACCACCTACGCCCGCCATCCACTCGGCGACATGGGTGCACCTTAAGCTTACCGGCGACCTCTACCCCGGCGGCTTCAGCGGCGGCCGCAGCATGCGCGGCGGCGGCTCCATGGACAGTCTGCGCTTCCAAACACAACGCGTGGAACAGTCCGGGCCGGACACCGTGGTGATGCTCGCCAAGTAAGGCCGACCGTAGCTTTCGCGAACGGGAAGCGGCGGTGGGGGCGGGAGGTACAGGTGGTAGGACGCCAGGACGGGCGGGTCCGTCGGACCCGCCGTAGCTATAGGATCGCGCCAGAATAGCGACGTGTTCGGCTCGGCGGAAGCCTCGCCCCCAATCATCAAGCGCTATCGTCGCCCGCTATCGTGAACCGACCATCGACGACGACCCTGCATCCGCCGCTGCCGCGCCATCTCAATCGGTACAGCGGGCAGTCGGTTCAATCGCGGCAGTTCCCACTTCCACCTGATAGCAACGAACCGCATACCGGTGGTCAGCACCATGGTCGCAACAAGCGCAATGCCGCCGGGGACCCCTAGGCGCTTCATGATGCCGAACGCCAAGGACCCGAGGATCGCGGCCGACGCGTAGAACCCAGAAGTCAACACCCCTGGAATCTCGACGGTCAGCACGTCCCGTATAATGCCACCGCCGACCGCAGTCAGCGTGCCACAGATCACGATGCCGCCGATCCCCATGCCGGCACTGGCCGCCCGCGACGCACCCATGGCCGCGAAAACGCCCAACCCCACCGCATCGGCCAGGCGCACCATATCCCAACGGGCGGCGATCGCCGGCGCAAAGAAGACCACCGTAATCGCCGCCGCGAGACAGACCCCCAGATACAGCTCATTCTGAAGCGCCGAGGGCGGATGAACACCCAAAATGAGGTCGCGGACCACCCCGCCACCAATCCCCACCGCCGTGGCGAGCACGATACACCCGAGCAAGTCGCACTGGTGTTTAACCGCACGAAACGCCCCGGAAATAGCAAAAAAGAAAGTGCCCACGATATCGAGGACAAAAAGAATTGGCATCGTCTGCTCGGCAGGGACAGTCACGCGGAAAGCTCCGGAATCGATCTATCAGTCATTTTCAAAAACCGGAGCATGTCAGAAGCGGGAATATACGTCAAGATCCGGAACCAGCTGTTCCCAGGTATGGTTTCACCGCTTGCAGAGATCGATGCGCCCCCCGGCTCGTAACTCGATCAGCACGCCGCTTTGGATGCAGGAGGCCGGGGGATGTCTACCCCCGGCCTCACTTTTTTCACGCGTCTGATTACTAGAGTAGGCAGACGCGGCTGCGCCGCGCTGCAACCAACCACAAGCTGCATCAGAGCCACAAAACTGCACACTTCCTGATTTATAGGCGTTGTGACCCAAATCGCCGCCCCGGCAACCGCCGGTTTATACCAGTTGGTACGCATTCTGCTATGCACACCGATCAGGGACGGGGCACCGGGAGGCCGGTTGGCACCTCCCTACGGTCCGCCCACCATAAAAGATGCGATACACACGAAGGGACACTTGCCAAAATCCGAAAAGTCAGGCAAAGTTGCGCATCTGTTTCTGGTGCGCACTACGACCAACCGGGTTACTGGCGAGACCTCCTGACAGCGACCAAAACACACGAGGAGATTGACATGAACCGCATCAATCACTGGATTGGATTGTCCATCGCGATCCTCGCATGCCAGCAAGGGCACGCCGAGACCTGGCAGCATCTTACCAAGCCTCTGCTGCCGAGCGACGAGATCCAATTGATCAAAAACGGCACGGAAAAGGGTGTGGTCTGGATCGGTACGCCGGAAGGTGCAGCCCGCATCGAGAATGGCACCCTCAGCCTCCTGAAAGCCACCAAAGGACTGAAAGTCTGGGACGTGGCCAAGCGCACAGAGGGCGGCTACTGGATCGGGCACAGCGGCGGCATCCTGCTCGTGGATGGCGAACGCACCGTCAAGGCGCTCAACGGCGTGAACGTCGGCACGATCCAGCAGGTCGGCGACCAGTTTTGGTGCATCGCCAAAGACGAATCGAAGGATCGCAACACCCTGATGAAGGCCAAAGGCGAAGCGTGGGAGCCGGTCGCCGCGCTTCAGAATCGCCGCGTGTTAGACATGGAGCAGGATGCGAAAGGGATCTTCTGGTTGCGCCTGGATGGCGACGGCGTATTAGAGGTTGACCCAAAAAAGCCTGCCGCCGAGGCCAGGCAACACCTCGCCCGTATGAACGTCACCAGCGTCATGACCGACTCCAAGGGGAAAACCTGGTGCGGCCTGATGAGCAGCGGCATCATGGTGCGCATGGACGGTGAATGGAAGCGGATGATCGAGAAGGAAACCAAAGCCGTACTTACCCTCGTGGAGGACGGCGCCAACCGGATCTGGGCCGCCACCAGCGGCAATGGCGTCTGGCAATACGACGGCAAGAACTGGACGGGGCTGCTACAAAAGGACGGGGCCATCAACCTCCTGAAAGTGACCTCCGACAAGCGCATCTGGATCAGCACCGCACTGGGCGGCGGGTTGCGTTACTGGGATGGCAAGGAATGGAAGGCCTCGCTGGAGACCCCCATGCCGGTCAACCTGCTCGTAGAACCGGTCCCTGGCGTCCTGCTGGCTGGCACCATCCTCGACGGTATGTATGTCCTCGGCAATTTCAGCATCAAGGGAGAGTAAGCATCCATGGAAAACACCAAGATTGACCCCCGGCTGGCGGACGAGTTCGGCACGCTCATCACGAACGTAAAGCGCGAGATCCACAAGGTTATCTGCGGCCAGGAGGAACTGGTCGACCTGACCCTACAATTCCCTACCCAGCTATTGGCTCGGCTCAA
>CAYSHQ010000020.1:0-14143 GCA_964430835.1 uncultured Lentisphaerales bacterium | reverse complement strand
TGGAACCCGGCATGCAGGTAGAGGCGGTCCCCGACCTTCCCCGGCACAAACTCCGTGGCCACCTCCAGCGCCGCTTCCACTGGCCCATCGTTGCGCACCACCAGCCGCCCCTGGCGGCGGAACGGCATGGGGAGTCGGCAGAGGTACGCGCCCTCCACATAGGCCATGGGCAGACTGGCGAACTCGCGCGGATGCAGTCCATTGCAGAAGAAATCGCCCAGCGGCACCTGCACGCTCGGCTGGGCCGCGCCGTCCCAAGTCCCCTCCAGCACCAGGCTACGCAAGAGCAGTGACCGCATCACGGCATTCTGGTTGGCAAACTGCGGCCGCACGGCCAGCGTAACTAGCGTCCCCGCCTGCGTCTCGCCAAACAACTCCACCTGCTGCCGTGGCGGGATCGTCACCCGCCGCCAGGCGAGACGCTTGACGATCGCCCGATCCTCAGCCGCCACCCGCTGCCAGGCCTCCTTTACCGCCACCAGCGTGTTGGATATACCGGCCGCCTGCACCGTCGGCCACGACTCCACTGGCGTTCCGACCGGATAGCGCTCGTAATTCAGATGAAAATAAGGCCGGGCATTCGCCGCCACCTCCGGCATGTGCAGAACAATGCGGATGGACTTGGCAAAGGGGATCGGCAGGTAGGAATAGGCGCCGCCGCTGGCGCCGCCACGGACCTCCATGCCCTCGGCCCCTGCGGCAAAAAAGCTCTCCGTGCGGTAGCGCGGCTCACGCTCGCCGTCGAAATAAAAGAGCCACTCCTTCACCGGCACATTGGTATTCCAGATGCGCTTGATACACCCCGGCCCCTCCATGCGAAACATCTCATAGAGGTTCGTGCTCCCCGGGATCGGCCGCGGCACATCCCACCAATCGGCATTGCCACCGCGCCGGTCATAGGTGGAGATCATGTCGCTCACCCCGGCTGGCGGCTCACAAAAGACCAGCAGGTTGGTCAACACCGCCGCCTCGCTCGCGACCGACACCACCGGCTTGGCCTTGCCACACCCCCCTGCTGCCACCAACCCGGCGAGCCCCCCCGCTGCCAACCCCCGCCGCAGGCCACGAAAAATCCCGCTACGCATTTTCACTTCCATGCCCGTAAGATTCGCATAACCAGACCGCCCTGTCCAGAGCGCACCACTTACGCCGCTGCGGACACAAATAATGACTGGGCCAGACTTCGAACCAGCGGCATGCGCTCGGCCAAATCGCCCAGCGCAATCACGGGTTGAATCAGGATGTCCGGCGTGTTGGGCACCAGGAAGTCTCGACAGGAAAGCCTCACGTGGTTAAATCCCGCAGCACGGAACGTGGCCGCTAAGCCGCGCCGCGTGAAGGCCATCTCGCCGGGTTCCAAACGCGCCCAGCGCCGCAGCCGGGGGACCGTAAAAATCAAATACACATACGGGTTACCGAGATTGGGCTCCCAAAAAATCAACCGCCCCTGTGGCTTTAAAAGACCCCTGAGTCGGGGCAGAACTTCCGGCAAGTCGTGATAAAGATGGTGGAGGATGCCGTTGCCCACCACATAGTCATAGGTCTGACCAAATTGCCGGGGTAGATCGTCGCGGGATAAGTCCGCGACTCGAAATGACAAATTTATACGGGAGAATCTTTCCCGGGCCGTCCGGATAAATGGCTCGCACAGATCCGTGCCCGTGACGTGCGCCGGGGTCCGCTCGGCCAACAGGTCGGACAATTCTCCTGTGCCGCAGCCCAATTCAATGATTGACTTGGGCGAGCTGAATTCCATTTCGTGCAGCAAGGCTTGAAACCGGCGCTCGGTTCGCTTGGCCAGTGCTTTGGTGGGAACAAACCCCTGATTATAGCCACGGTCATCAACGATACTCGCCATAGACATCCTCTTTGGTAGCTCGCAAGAAGTCCGCTATCCCTTCTTGCGTGTCGAACACTTCATTCGCCTTGAAAATGCGCGACCGGATGAAGCGGGGGCGATTCTTCACCTCTTCCAAGATCTTCCCCAGATAGTCGCCCAAAATACTCGCGGTGAACAACTGCAATCCGCCCAAGCCTAGAACTAAAAGGACCACGGTGGTAATGCCGCGCGCATTGGTCGGCGGGTTCAGAAAATAGCAGACCAAATAGAACAAGGCCAAGGCGGCGCTGGCCACAAACATGAGCACCCCCAGGCGTTGAATGTATTCCAGCGGCTTGACGCTGAAGGAAAAGATGGCCTTCTTGGCCCACCAAATGTTCTTCATAAAATTATTGGTCGAACGCCCAAACATGCGCTCGGGACGCACGTACGGCACCCCGACTTGTTTAAACCCAATCCACGCCCGCAAGCCGCGCAGGAACACATCTTTTTCCGGGAACTTGATCAAATGTTCCACCGCTTTGCGGTCGATCAGGGAGAAATCACCGGCATCCACCGGAACGGAAAAGTCGCTGAGCTTTTTGAATACACGATAGAACAGTTTGTACAAAATTTGCATATGCCACGCGGCCTCGCGTTTTACGCGCACGCCATAGACGATCTCAAAACCATCGTCCCATTTTTTGATAAATTCCGGAATGATCTCGGGCGGATCTTGCAAATCACCGTCCAACAACACCACGGCATCCCCCGAGGCAATTTCCATGCCGCTTAAAAAAGCGGATTGCGAACCAAAGTTCCGCGAATGCGAAACGCCAATGACGTGCGGATCTTTCTGGCAGAGTTGCCGAATCACGTGCTCGTCATCCGCCGGCGAGTTGTCATTGACGAAGATGATCTCATAGTCCACGCCTTGTTCCTGAAACATCTTGGACAACCGCGCATGCATGACGGGAATCGCCTGATTGTCCCGATAGCAGGCAATGATGGCAGACACCGTTTTGTTCCGTTGCGGCACAACCCCCGTATAAATGAATTCCCGCGCGGATTGCTCCCACGCCGCCGTCAACTGCAACCCTTCGGCAAAAGGGACCCGCGCGTCCCAGCCCATTTTTTCACGTGCCAACGCGGGATTCCCGTACCACTCGGAAAGATCCCACCGCCGGTTGGGCATGCTGCCAAAGACCGGATCCTGCTTCAAAGCGAACACGCTTTTCGCTACCGTGGCTACATCTTCCAAGGAGATTTTAACCCCGGTGGCAATGTTCAGCGACAACCCCGGCTCGTTCTTGCACACGGTTAAGGCGGCCCGCACCAACGCGCGCAGACAATCATCCACATAAACAAAATCACGCGAGATCCGCTTGTCCGCCAAGGGCGGATACGTGCCAGTCAACCCGCTGGCCACCACCCGCGGGATCAACCGGTCGCGCTCTTCCCACGGTCCGTAAATGGAATAGAGGCGCAGCTGCGCACAGGGGAAACTCTTAACCTGTCCGAAAAATTTCAGCAGCAACGACGTGGCGCCTTTGGAAACCGCGTAGTCACTGTTGGGACGCAATTCATCGTTTTCCGCCGGAGCTTGGCAATTAATGCCGTATTCCGAGGAACTCCCCGCTTGCACAAATGCTTCACAGCCGTGCTCACACAACGACTTCATCAGATTGTACGTGCCGACGTAATTTACCTGATGAATGCGATACCCGTCGTTCTGCCGTTCGTACGCGCCATAGGCCGAAAGATTAAACACCGTGCGCGGACGCAAGGTTTGAACGGCCTCCTCCACGGCTTTGGGACGCGTGATATCCAGATTAATGAATTGCTTGCGCGCCACATCCGGCGGCACTTGCAGCAAACGCCAACTACGATCAGTCTGGCGGGAGACCGCATAAACATCCGGGCGATACTGGCGCAGGGCAAAAAACAATTTGGCGCCAATGAAGCCCGACCCACCCACGACCCACACCGGTCCTTGCAACTGGCGAATCTCAGCAATGTCTTGTTCGTTGAACTGATCGGTAAACAAAACCGCGTTATTCATGGATGATTTTCCGGAGTGTTTCCTGCAAGGAAGTTGCATCCAAGCCCGATTGGACCTGATGATACGCTTGGCTGCCATACCGCCCATTCGGATAGCCGACCGCGTGCCGATGCACCCAGCGCGCGCGTACCCCTTCCTGCACCATCCACGCGGCCAGGTGTTCGCCAAGTCCGCCACGCGCCACGTGTTCTTCCAGTACCACGAGCTTGCCTGTCCGCTGAATGCTGGCTTTTAATGCAGCACCCCATGCCACCACGGGCAACTCCGATACGGCGAACACATCCGCTTGGACGCCAAGGGCCTGCACGGCTGCTACGGCATTCAACAGCACCGGACCCATGCCGACCACCGTGCACGATTCCCCCGCCACTACCCGTCGGACAGCCGCATACGCTTGCGCCGTGTCCACCATGGCAGGTGCTTGCCCATAGCCTAAGCGCAAGTATGCCGGACCCGCATACGACTGCATGGCCTGGCACACGCTGGCGACATCCTCATTACTATAAGGCACAAAACAACGCAAATTGGGCAAAGACGACATCACCGCAAGATCTTCCAAGGCATGATGCGTGGCGCCCATGATGCCGTACCCATAGCCCCCGCCATTGCCGATAATCTTGACATTTAAATTATGCAAGCCCACATCCACGCGGATTTGCTCCACCGGACGAAACACAACAAATGGCGCAATGCTGTAACAATAAGGCCTCAAGCCTTGCTGGGCCAGCCCGGCGGCCACTGAAATCATGTTTTGCTCGCTCACCCCGGCATTCACAAACCGCTTTCCCAAAACGGTTTGCAGATTTTCCAAGGCCATAAAACCCAGATCACCGGTGATAAAAACCACATCGGGATGCGCCACCCCGTGTTTCTCCATCCAGGCTGCAAACTCTTTACGCATGCGCTTGTTCCGTTTCCGTGATCGCCAGCTGATATTGCTCCTCGCTCATGGGGAGGTAATGCCATTCCATTTTGTTGGCCATATAGGACACGCCATGCCCCTTGATGGTGCGGGCTATAATGCATTGCGGGCGACCGGAGACCAACGCCGCTTGCCTGGCATGCCGATGCGCCTCATCCAAATCCTCAAAGGTATTGCCGCGTCGTGCGACGTGCGTTTCAAACCCGAAAGCTCGCCACTTGTCTTCCAAGGGTTCCAAATCACAAACGGTACAGGTGGAGCCAAACCCTTGCAACCCGTTGGCATCCACCACCACCGTAAGATTGGTCAGCGCCTGGTGCCTGGCAAAAAGTGCGGCTTCCCACGTTGACCCCTCGTTACAATCCCCGTCCGAGACCACACAATACACCTGGAACGATTTCCCCGTGTACCGCTGCGAAAACGCCAGCCCGGAAGCCAGCGAGAGTCCGTGCCCCAAGCTGCCGGTACCAAAAGGAATGGCGGGGATTTCGCCCTGGCAGGGAGGATGCGCGGCCAAGCGTGTGCCATCCTGATAGTACGTCGTCAGTTCCGCTTCCTGCAAGCGGCCGGATTTGGCTAACACCGTATACAACCCGGCCGCCGCATGCCCCTTGGACAGCACGCAATAATCCTCGGCGTGCAAACGCTGAAAATGCAAATCAATTAATATCTCCAAACAGCTTAAGGAGGCCCCAATGTGCCCGGCATGGGCGCGATAATACAGCCCCAAAACAGTGCGGGCACAGTCTCGACGCAGACGGTACAATTCGGCGAAATTCATGCGGTCCTCACATCTGACACTTTCAGGGTAGCCACCGGCTTCCCTGACACACGACGCCGTCGCGGCCTTGCTGGCCTTCCTGCGAAAGCACGCATGACGCCTTAGCCCCGCCTCAACCTCGGTCGGGGGCCTGATCGGTCGAACAGGATCAGTTTGGTTTTTCTCAAGAGAAAGTTCAAGCGAATTCACAACCGCTCAGCACTGCGCGAGAAACGAGCAACACCCTCACGCAATGGCAGGTTACGCCCCAGGAAGCTCGGCGTGCAGCCGACTAGTTGCTTGCCCGTCATGAGACTAGCTACCCTGCTGCGCTCCGCGTGCCGCTGAGGCAAACCGTACGGACATCCCGGACGCGCAAGCAGCACTTTCGGACAGGACTTACTTGCTCCGTGGCTCGGCCATCGGGAGCGGATGCGGCCAGATCAGGACGCGCACGATGCCTTGGACGGGAAAGCATGGAGTGGAATAGCCCGTGCAGGACTGCACCCCGATACGCGTATAGAACCATATGCCGGTAAAATCCAGCTCCTGCCCATTATTCAGGGCGTCGAAAGTCGCCGAGGTTCGCCCTAGTTTCAGTTCGTGTACGCTCTGGTTGATCGCCCGCAGATCCGCGACCGTCACGCTCTGGTCCGGCAGCAGGTAGCCTTCCAGCTTCCGGGAAGCCAACGCCACTGCGCTCGGCGCCAGGCACAGATGCACTACCAACAGCGCCGACAGCACCGCTACAGCTACACGCGCGGAACAGAGATCCACCAGTGCCACCAGAAAAAGTACGGCCAGCGCCACTGCGGCAGGATAGCTGTAGTGCGTTAGGTCCCCAGCGCCCCGCGGCAGCACGAGGACCACGATCAACAGAAGCAGGCCCGTCCAGAATGTATAGAAGCGGCTGCGCCGGTCGCCCAGCCAGTCCCGCAGCCGGGCATCCCAGCGGAGCGTTTCGCGCCGCAGGGGGAGCACTACGATCCGCCATTGGCACCAGAACCCCACCGCCACCAACCCCAACACGGCCACACCGGCCACAAGGACGACCACAGGCATTCCCAACTGCGTACCGAACACCAAAAGCTCGGCGCGCCACAGCAGATCTTGCATCACGGCAGACCACAGCCCCCCCGGCTGCGCCAGTTTTTGCGTGTTCCCATAAGCAAAACTACGAAACCCAGTAGCGCCAACATTCAATAGCACGGCCGAGACGCCATAGAAAATGAATAGGGTGGCCAGTGCCACCAGCGCACCCCAGCCGCACGCCCGCAGTACGCGTAACGCGGACTTGCCCGCCGAACCCGCATCCGCCTGCGGACGTGCCACCAGGTAGTGCACAACCACCATGCCCACGAGCATCATGGCCGCAAACAACCCGAGTTCGTCGGAAAACGCCGCAGCCGCCAGACAACCGCCCCGCAGCAGCGGCGGGCGCACGGCAAAGAAAAGCAGTACAAATGTGAGCCAGAGGTATTTCGCATACAGATTCAATAATATCGCCGGGCTAATGGTCAGCGCCGTAGTTGCCAACGTTGCCATGCCCAAACAAAATAGACTCATCCGTCGGGCCGGATCACGCACCCCGCCGGTGGCGATCCAGGCGATCAACCCCGCGTTGAGCGTCAGCAGGAGCATCATCCAAAGATTGAGACTGCTCGACGGCAGCAGCCCGCGCGTAAAGGCCTCGACCCCATAGGCGGCGTACTGCACATAGCGGCCACGATGCACGTCGTAATTGTTGGAGTCCACCACGGCCGAGCACACCGCCTGAACCGCCTGCTTCGCCCCGCCCCCATCCTGCCGGCACTGATCCGCCGCCTTCTGCCAGAAGTGCATAAAGCGCACCGTGTCTGGCGATACGGCCACAAACGATGCCTGCGACATCGCATAGGCAAAATAGGACGTGACGATCACCAGCGCGCCAACTAGCTTCAGCGCAGGCACGAGCCAGCGCAAACCGCGTACGCCCACACCCCCGGCCCCGATTTCGTGAGACAAACCATTCATGGCAGGCAGAACCTCTCCCTTATGGGGTCACTATATCATGCCTGGGCAACGCTGCAAAGGCACCGCAGCCTGCCATTTCGACCCATTTCGAACGAGTACCAAGGAGGTCTCCAGGCGCCCGTAGCGGAGGAATTGCCACGGCTTCGCGTCCGCGCGCACAAGCCACGATTCGAAATTGCTGAACCGACGCAATTTCGCTACTCTATCTCCTACGCCACTCCTCGCAGACGCGTAACAGATCTTATGACAACTGTCGCCCCCATACCCTCCTGTGTATCCGTCGTGATGCCCGTCTACAACGAGGCCGCCACGGTCGCTAACATCATCGAGCGCGTGCTCGCCCAGGAGTGCGTGCGCGAACTGATCACCGTGGATGACTGCTCGCGCGACGCCAGTTGGGCGCGCCTGCAAGAGCTGGCCGCCAGCGACCCGCGCATCCGCGTGGCCCACCATGCGGTCAACCAGGGCAAAGGGGCCGCCCTGCGCACCGGCTTTGCCCTGGCCACCGGCGAGATCGTGCTGGTGCAAGATGCCGACCTGGAGTACGACCCGGACGAATACCCGAAGCTGATCGCCCCCATCCTGGCTGACCAGGCCGACGTCGTCTTTGGCTCACGCTTTATGGGGGGCGGCGGTCCTCGCCGCGTGCTCTACTACTGGCACTCTATCGGCAACCGCCTGCTCACCACCTGCTCCAACATGTTCACCAACGTCAACCTTAGCGACATGGAGACCTGCTACAAGGTCTTCCGCCGTGATGTGCTCCAGCGTATCTCCATTCAGGAGAACCGCTTCGGCTTCGAGCCGGAGATCACGGCCAAGGTGGCCCGCCTGCGCGTACGCCTCTTCGAAGTCCCGATCTCGTACTACGGCCGCACCTACGAGGAAGGGAAGAAGATCGGCTGGAAGGATGGCTTCCGCGCCCTCTGGTGCATCGTGAAATATTGGGCCGTTAGGGATCAAACACGCAAGTAACCAACACCTGCCTAACATGAACAGACCCACACGCGGATACGGCGTTCTTGAATCATTTCTAGCCAAACAACGCTATCACAAAGCTAGAAGCCTGATCCCACCTCTACTAAGAGTAGGAGCCATTCTCGACATTGGCTGTGGTAGCATGCCCTATCTCCTAACCCGCGAGACCTTCCGCGAGAAACACGCGCTCGACCAATTACCCCCCCCCTCAACCTGCCCACCTGACATTTCTTGGCACACGCACAATCTCAACCAGACGCCCCAACTCCCGTTCACAGACAAAAAATTTACGTGCATCACCATGCTGGCCGTGTTGGAACATCTGGAACCTGACATTATTGTGCCGATTCTGGCGGACTGCCGTCGCTGCCTTGCACCGGACGGCCAGGTTGTCATGACAACGCCTGCGGCGCATGCCGATCAATTGCTACATATCCTGGCTGCGCTACGCCTGGTCAGTCCAGAGGAGATCCATGAACATAAGGTGGCCTTTACACCAGCCATACTTCGCGCGAATCTCGCGCAGGCCGAATTCCCATCTGGAGGAATCCGCGTGGGACAGTTCGAGCTCGGACTTAACCTCTGGGCAGTAGCCACGCGCTAACCGCCATACCACTATGATTACTATCCTTGCCGTACTACTTCTGCTCCTAGCATGGCCTATGCTCTTGCGCCACGACACGGGATGCGTACGAAGTAGGGGCGTCCTGTTGTATGTCGCTTGTTTTGCGACCATAGCCCTGACAACAGAATGCCTCTCCCTCGCCAAGAGTATTACACAGCCCTTCATAATGGGCGCATGGGGTGTAGGCATGGCGTTCTATGCCCTGGCACAACGCTCCCGCACCCCCCGCGCGTGGCATCCCTTCCGCGTATGGCCACCTTTCTCGCGACAGGAAAAATGGCTGTTGGCGATTACATGCGGGATTGCAGGTCTACTGCTGGCAATTGGACTGGCTGCGCCCCCCACCACGTACGATGCCCACACCTACCACCTGCCACGCGTCTACCACTGGATCAGGCAAAGCAGTGTAGACTTCTACGCCACGGCCAATTCCCGTCAGAACTACATGCAACCCCTGGCGGAATACGCCATGCTGCACCTGCGCCTGCTTACCGGATCTGATCGACTGTTCAATCTCGTGCAGTGGTCAGGTTTTCTCGCCAGCCTCGGCCTCGTCTCGCTGCTGGCGCGCGAATGCGGCCTGACGCGCCGTGGCCAACTCCTGGCCACGGCCATCGCCGCCACCATCCCCATGGCCATTTTGCAGGCCACCAGTTGCCAAAACGACCTCTTTGCCGCTAGCTTTTGCCTGGCCCTCACCTATGGCCTCATCCGCCTCACCTCCCCAACAGGAACAGCGCGTGACGCCTGGCTCTGCGGCCTAGCCCTGGGGTGCGCCCTGCTGGCCAAGGGGACCAGCTACATCTTCTGCCTCCCCATCCTGCTGATCTTCGGTCTCCGCCACTTGACCAACCTCCGCTCTCAGGCGTGGCGTCCGCTGGTGACGCGCTGGGCACTGATCGCGGGCCTCGCGCTGGTGATCAACGCCGGCCTATACGCGCGAAATCTTGGTGTCTATGGGCATCCACTCGGTGCGGCCCAGTCGCATGTAACCCCCCCCCATATTTCAGGCGGCACCACCTTCGACAACCTGCTGCGCAACCTCGGCGCCCATCTGGCCACGCCGCTCCCTGCGTGGAATCACACGATGGAAAGAGTCGTTACACGCCTCACCAACAACTCCGAGACCTTCGGGGGCTACCCCTTCACCCTCTTCTTCGAACTGTTTGAGGACAACACCGGCAACCTGCTGCATTTACTCCTGGCGCTCGGGTGCCTGAGCATGCTTCCCTTTCTGCGCGCAAACGGACGCCGGGACGCGGCTGTCCTCGCGGAGATTGTAGTTGGCGTGGGCATTTTGCTCTCCGCCCTGCTTCTCTGGCAGCCCTGGGGGGTACGCTTCCACGTCTTTCTCTTTCTGCTCCTAGCCCCCGTCCTAGCCTGGGTACTGGAGCGCGCCCCACGCCTTATCCCCATCGTGACCCTTGGTCTCGCGCTGTATGCAATCCCCTATCTCTTTTTGAACGTCTCCCGTCCGGTCATCAGCCTGCATCTCATGAGCCGCTTCGCACCTCCAGCCATGCGGGAACTGCTACAATACCGTCCCTCAGTCTTCCTAGTGCCGCGCCTAAACCAGTATTTCGGGCGGAACACCGCACAACGGCAGGACTACGAAGGGGCGCTGCACTGGTTGCCGCAGGATCCTACCACACCCGTTGGCCTGCTTACCGGCGGCGACGACCCCGAGTTCCGCCTCTGGGCACTCGCCGACCAGACGGCCGGCCACCTGCCAAACTTCATCCCACTGGCCTCCGACACCCCGCGCCTGCTCCCGCCGCTACACCTTCACCCCGCCATCATCTTCGATACCCGACCGGTTAACGACCGCCCCCCCCCTGCGGTCAACTACACCACCCCGTACCAGACCCGCCAAATCACGGTCTGGAAAAGAATCGACGCCTCCCCCCATTAAGGCGCCAGATTTGTCGCCACGCCAACGGGCGTGAACTGCGTCTCGAGCAACGCAAAGGCAGGTTGCCCAGCACGTATCGCGGTCGCCGCATCGGCCACCGGTTCATACCGCCAGTTCCACAGCGTATCGCTCGCCGCAGCATTTTGCCTCACGGAAAGCTCCCGTGTTTCGCCCGCCTTGGCAAAGGGTACCGAAACATGCTCTCCGCCGGAGGAAAAGGTCAGTGTCCCCGGAACCAAGCCGACCACGACGACTTTGACGGTAGCTGACTGCGTCACCCCCACCTGAATACGGGCCTGTGTACCGGCCAGTAGCAGCGGAACCCCATTGCCGGCAAAGGTAAACACCCACTCGCCGGGAAGCGGCTGAAAACTCCGAATGCCCGCCGGCCGGGTATAATACATGTGCATGACGCTCTGCCAGATGGCCCCTTGCAGACGCGCCGGTTCATCGTCCGCCAACCGGGGCACGGCGGCTGTCGGCGCCCAGCGCGTGCGCATCAACTGCTCCAGTACAGGGTCGCCAACGGCCACCCGATTTCCCCCGAAAAGATCGCTAAATTCCCGATCAAAGTGCGAGGGCGGCCGGGATGGTCCGCTGAGCAAAGCACTGTAATAGGAGTTCATCGCCCCCCACTCCAAATAGGCTACGAAAGGGAATGCCCGCCGAGCGGCCTTGAGTTTTTGGAGCACGCGCCCCTCCAGATAATCAACGGGCATGGCATCCAGCCAAGTGTAGGTAAATGGCGTTTTGGGCACATGAAAGCGAGGGATAAAGTTCATGCAGTGGCCACCCTCCCATATACAAAGCGTTCCCGGAGCCAAATGTGCATCCATGGCGCGGGCAAAACTGGCCAACGCATCACGTTTGGCGTGCATGTCTGCCGCCATGACAAACCCCGGCAGCATATTAGCGCCCAAGGCCACCACCACACAAGCCAGCGCCAGCGAACGCCGCGCCGCCGGCAACCGGGACACCCCCCACGCCAAAGCCTCGGTAAACAACCACAACAAAAAGGGCAAGACCGGCAAGAAGTATCGCAGTTGATACATCTGGTTCCGACTGCCAAAATGAACCAGCAGGAAGATCACCGGCAACAGCACGAGCACCCCGCGCGCCGCCGGCCGTCGTGCGCGCCAGACCGCCAACGCCCCTACAGCAACCAGCCCTGCGGAAATCACAAGCCGTAGCCACCCCGGCCCCAACCCATAGAATTCCAGCACGTCCACGGCGCTCACCCATGGCGGAAACCGATACGCATCAATCCACGGTGCCTTCTGCTGCCCCGTACCGGCGGCCATCAGTACCCCCGCACAACACACCACCACGGCCCCAAAGATGAGATAGGGCGGCCAAGACTGCCTCCGTTGCCGCAAACCACGCACCAGTGCATATACGCCCAGAGGCACCGCCAACGACATGACAGATCCGTGACTGAAAATCAACGCCGCCACCCCAACTAAAAAGACCGCAGCCCAGAAGATCGACCGCCCGTCGCGTGCCGCGCCCCCATCTGCGGCCTCTGCCGGCACGGCATCCAGCAAATGGCTGACAGCCAGCAGCACGACGGCAGATAATAGCATCAAGCCCGGATAATAGTACGCCTCCCGCGAATACCACCAATGGCCAAAGCAGAATGCAATCACAGCGATCGGCAGAATCAGCGGCACCTTGCGCACCGCCTGCCGTCGGATCCAAAGCGCCATGACGATAATCGACAGAAACCCCATAATAACACCAGGCGTGCGCCCGATCCCGGCGGTTATTTGGCTTGTTGAATGAATCCCCAGGAGGTTGAAAGCGATGTTATTAATGACCGCAACAACCGGCAGATGCCCCGTCGTGGAAAACGACGAAAGATGATTGGAAATCACCTTCGCCACGGACAACTGCGGATCACACAACTTGAGGAAGAGCGTTTCGTCCCCCCACAGGTCCGGTTGTCCCAGCCGGAAGACTCGCCCCCAAAGGGCGATCGCCAACACCACGGCAAGTCCTCCCCACACCATCCAAGTACGACATAGAGGCAATATTTCGCCCCCCACGGGCAGGGCCGCCACCGGCGTGGCGGGCGCAGGATGCGGCCCCTGATTCTTCGCCTTACCCGATGCTTTCGCGGCCATAGTGCTCTCTCCAGATCTGGAATGCCAGCAGTGCCCAAATCATTTTACGGTAGTCACGCCGCTGCGCATAATGATCATCCAGCATGCGCCGAACAAACGCGGGATCAAAAAGACCGTCACGTCGCAAGGCGCTCTCGCTGCACAACTCTTCCGTCATCGGCCGCAACTCCCGCGAAAGCCATCGTGCCAGCGGGATCATAAACCCGGCCTTCCGGCGATGAATGATGCGACGGGGCAAATGATCGCGCATGGCGCGTTTCAGGATATACTTGGTTCCGGTAAGTCCGCGCAACTTGTAGACAGGGTTGATGCGAGCGGCAAATTCCACCACCTGGTAGTCCAGGAACGGACCGCGCACCTCGAGGCCATGCGCCATGCTGGCGCGGTCCACCTTCACCAGGATATCGTCCTGCAGGTACAACTTCATGCAGAGGTACTGCAGTCGCTCAAAATCGCGTAGCAGACCGCTCTGCCGCACATAGTTCATGACATCTTCGAAGGCATTCGTGCGCAGCAACGTCCCACGCAGTTCCGGCGTGAAGAGCTGGCGCTTCTGGTCATTGCCGTAATACCCCATCCAAAGCAGAAAGCGAATTTCAGGGGAGACCCCGGCCCCTTTCAAGAACTGCTGCAGCAGAAACTCCGCGCTTGCATAGCGATGAGAAACGGGCAACCGGCGTACCAGGCGGGTCAGCCCATCGCGCCACCGCGTCGGCAGGAAAGACAGCTTCTCCATCAGGCGGTGTGCCTGAAAGGAAGGATAGCCTGCGAATAACTCGTCCCCCCCGTCTCCGCCCAGCACGACCTTTACCGAGCGCGCCGTAAACTGCGACAGCAGCCAGGTCGGCAGGATGGACGCGTCCGCAAACGGTTCGTCCAGAATTTTCATCACATCCGGCAGCAACTGCACGGCGCGACTGGCGGAAAGC
>CAYSHQ010000019.1:9571-14354 GCA_964430835.1 uncultured Lentisphaerales bacterium | reverse complement strand
GCTTGCCGTTGACCACGAGGTCGGCCGGGCTGCCGGTGAGGCGGTCGAGGGCGATAATGGAGCCTTGGCCGAGGCGCAGGATTTCGCCGATGGTCAGGACGGTGTGACCCAGTTCCACGCGGATGTCCACGGGGATGTCGAGGATCATTTTCATGTTGGCCTCTTGAGGCGCGCGCGGCTTTTCGGCGTCGTGGCTCCTGCCGAGTTCGCGCAACTCCACCGGGGCGACATCAATACCGTCGGACGCATTGTTATCGCGGCGTGTCTGTGGGTCGGCCATGGTGCGGGTTTCCTTTCGTCGGGCGCATGCCGGTATGTGGCAGGTACGGTTATTTCAGGACCACGGCCACCTTCCCCTTGTGGCGTCCGGGGATGGCCTGGAAGATGGGGTTGTCGCCGAGGCAGACCTCCAGCGGAGCGTCAATGCGGCGGTTCAAGCAGAGCAGGTCGCCGGGTTGCAGGTGGGCCAACTCCTCGGCGGTGACGGGGCCGCCGCCGATGACGACGCGCAGCACGAGGGGGACTTCCTGTAAGGCGCGCAGCATGGCGTCGCCATCGGCGCCGCTACCGGTACGTTTGCCGGAGCGTTTCTCGGCGGCGGCGAGAATGGACTGGATGACCTCAAAGGGGTAGCAGATGTTCAGGACGCCGGTGATCTCCGCAATCCGGACGTCGTACATCATGTTCAGACAGGCGGTCTCCGGGGTGGTGATCTGCAGGAACTGGGGGTTGCTTTCATGCGCGGAGATGGAGAAGGCGACTTCCGCCATGGCGGCCCAGGAGTTGGAGATCTCTTTCAGGAGCATGCCGGCGATGGAGCCGAAGATGGTGGACTCCAGGGTGGTGAGTTCGCGCGTCTCGGGGGTGATCCGGCCGTTGCCCCCGAGGAGGATGTCGCAGATGGCCATGGCGATGGGGATGTCGATCTGCAGGGCCACGGGGCCGATACTGGGCTTGGTAGCCAGCGCGGCGAGGTAGGTGGGGTTGGCGAGCGAGAGCATGAACTCGCCGTAGCTGATCTGGTCCATGGCCACGAGCTTGACCTCGGCGCCCGCCTTTACCGCCGCGAGCAGGGCGGCCTGGAACTGCTTGCCGAGGGATTCATGCAGCACCTGCAGGGCGTGGTGCTGGTCGCTGGCGATCAGGTGCGGCTTACGGAAGTCGTAGGCGACAACCTTGATCTGCTCGGCCGACGGGGCCGGCGGTGCGACCTGCTCCTCCATGGCGGCACCGCTCTTGACGGCCGCACGCAGGGCATCGATTTCCGCCTGGGATAAACTTTCGCTCATGGGGGCACCTAATTGATCAGGAACTCCTCGAAGTAGATGTCCACCACGGAGCCGGTCATACGCGTCTCAAGCAGTTTGTTGAGACGCTGGATAATCACTTTCTTCAGATTTTCCCGGCCGGTCGGACCGTCCAGTTCATCCAGCGTCTTGCCGCTGGCCACGGTGGTGATGGTGTCCATCAGCAACGGCTTGAGGGGGGGCATCTTGTTCGCCATCTCCGGTTCGCTGAATATGAGATGGGGCGTGATTTTGAGGATGCGCGTGCCCTTGGTCTCGGCGATATTGATCAGCATGAAGGGGAGGTTAAAGGTCCCGGATTCCTTCTCGCCACCTTCTTCTTTGCCGCCTTCTTTTTTACCGCCTTCCTTCTTGCCGCCTTCATGCTTGGCGCCTTCTTCTTTACCGCCTTCTTTCTTGCCGCCTTCGTGTGTGGAACCCTCTGACGTGGCGGCCTCCGGTGTAGCCATGGTGAGCTTCACCAGAAAATAGCTAGCCGTAGGGGTGACGAGCATGACCAGAATCCCCACGGCCAGCACCAGCCACGGGATTTGCTTGGCATTGGTGGACGATTTCGCGGCTTCAGACGCGCCGTCGTCGTCCTTGGCGCTGTCGGCTTTAACGGTTTTGGGCTCTTTGTCGGCCATAGCTGGTGGTGCTCCTGTGCGAGGAGGTTAACGCGGCAGACTTCCGGCTGTTGCGATCTGGCCGAAATCATACGCTGCTTGTGGCAAAAGTGCCACAGGATTTGCATGTTTGGTGTGCGGAATCGTCGAAGGGGCTGGTTAGGCCGGTGGTGCCGATTATCGTTTGAGGTTGAGGACGGCTTGCATCATCTCGTCGGCCGTCGTGATGGTCTTGGAGTTGGCCTGGAAACCGCGCTGCGTAATGATCAGGTCCGAGAACTCCCTGGTCAAGTCCACATTGGACGACTCGAGGTAGCCTTGGATGATGTTGATGCCCGGGCTGTTGGCGCCGCCCAAGGTGGGCTCAGACGGGTTGGCGGCGGCCGTCCATTGGAACATGGTGCTGCCAATGCCGGTCAGGGCGTTGGCGTTCGCGAACTCGACGACCGGGATCGTCCCGACGATGGTCGTGGAACCGTCGGCGCCAAAGGTGGAGATCGTGCCATTCTGAGCCACGGAGAACGACGTGATTTGCACGGCGGGGTCCATGCCTTGGCGCAGGTTAATGGGCTGGTCATCGTTGCCGATTAGAGCATAGCCGCTTGAGTTGATGAGATGGATCGTGGCGTCGTCGCGCACGTTCATGGTGAAGTCACCGGCGCGGGTGTAGAATCGTGTGCCGCTGGGGTCGCCGGAGGCGTCGGTGGCCTGCACGACGAAGAAGCCCCGCCCCTGAATGGCGAATTGGGTGGGCAGGCCGGTTTCGGTCATGGCACCGTTGTTGAAATTCCGTTGGGTCATGCTGACGCGTACGCCCAAGCCGAGTTGCCGACCTGGCGTGCCGACCGCGGGCATGGTGAGTGAGTCAATCAGCGCCTCCTGGAAGGTGGCCGTGCTCTCTTTGTACCCAACGGTGTTCATGTTGGCGATATCATTGGCGATGACATCCATGCGTTGTTGCTGGGCCGCCATGCCGGAGACGCCGGTATAAAGTGCGGATCCACTCATGGTGCGAGATCTCCTGGTATGCGTTCGGTTAGGGCGTCGTGGTGGTTGTGGTTTCCGGCGGAAGGATGGCGGCAATGTCGGTCATGGCATAGCGGGTGCCGCCGATTTGCAGGGACATGGCGCCTTTGGTCCAGACGACTTCCTGTACGACACCTTGGATCTTGGTGCCGTCCTGCATGCGCAGGTTCAGGTTCTGGCCGGTCATGGAGACGGCCTGAGACAAGGCGGATTCCTGTCGGGAGGCGGCGATCTGGGTGTTGAGCTTTTGGGACTGTTCCAGCGAGCTGAATTGCGACAGCTGGGTCAGCATGTTCTGGGGGTCCATCGGGGAGAGCGGGTCCTGATGCTGCAGCTGTACGGTCAGGAGCTTCAGGAAGGTATTGGTGCTGAGTTCCGCGCCGCCAATCGTGGTGGCGCTGCCGGCGGCGCTACCGGCGGTTTGGCTCATGCTGCTTACGGCTTGAATGTCCATAGTCTGCTTCTTTCTCTTATCGAAGGTTACGGGGCAATGTTAGGCCACCAGCCAGACGGCGTGCGCAGGATGGTTGGTGGATGGGGGCTGGACAGGCGCGCCCAGTGCGTTGGTTGTGGTTGTTTCCCGGCCGTTCTTCTTCTCCCGGCGCGTCCCGTTGGCCTGCCGGAAGGGCGCCGGGCGTTGATCGGCCCATTCGCCGCGTGCCCGTACATCCAGGTGCGCGAGCGAGTAGCCGCTGTTCTGCACGACATCGCGAATGGCCTGAGCATGGTTGGCGAGCACGCTACGCGCGCCCTCGCTGTCTGCGACCAGCTCCAGGGTCATGGCGCCATCCTTGATGTCGCAGTTGACGGTCAGGCGCCCCAGCGCCTGCGGCGTCAACTCAATGGTCATGGTGCCGCCCTGCTGTTGTGCCAGCGTCGAGAGGTTCTGTTCAAAGTTTTGCACCATCTGTTGCAGCCGCTCGACACGTTGGATGATCGCCTCAAAGCGCGGATTGGTGCCAGCCTGGTTCATGGCGGTATCGGTTATGGCTTCGGCCCGGCTACGCAGCAGGGAGGTCGGTTCGGGTGGCAGTGGTTCGCTCCGGTGCAGGGCCGGTACCTCGTCTGCCGATAGCGGGGCCTGCTCTTTTTTGGCCGGGGTGCGGCACGCGGCGGTTGCGACGGATGCGGTGGCAGGTTCCTGACGGGATGCGAGGGGTTCGCGGTCCGGGTGATGGCGCGAAGCTGTGTTGGCCGTCACAGCCGTAGCGAGCAAGGTCTGGTCTGCTACGATGCTTTGCTTTGGCGCGACGGTGCTATCCGGTAGGTTGGGTGTTTTTGGTGTGGCCATCTGCAGGGCGGCACTCTCTGCGCTGGTGGATGGAGGTAGGATGGTCTTCTCGGTGGCGGTTTTACGCGGCACCTCTTTCGCGCCTGTGCTGGTGGGGGTGTCGCTCGCAGCAGGCAGCGCAGTGGCTTCTTCCATTTTGGCATGATGAGAGAGGGCGACGAGGTCTGCCAGTTGAGAGCGCACAGGGGTCGCTGGGGCGCTGGATGGGGCGGCCAGGGTGGCGTGCAGTGATCCCTTCCGGTTTGGCTCAGCAGTTGTACGGAAGAACGCGGGAGGTACGGATGCTGTTGCCGTCTGGCTCATGGCCCCTGGCCACTGATCATGCATTCGCGTTGGTTGCGTAAGGTCGGTGCGGTTTGGCTGCGTGGCCTGCGGCGGGAGGGTATAGCGCGGCGTGCTCTTGACGGCCGCAGGTGTGATCGTGGCAGGTGTGGCGGCGGCAGGTGCGGCGGCGGTAGGTGTGGCAGCGGCAGGAGTGGCGGCGGCAGGCGTGGCAGCGGCAGGTGCGGCAGCGGCAGGTGCGGTGGCGGCAGGTGCGGCTGCGCTCCTGACGG
>CAYSHQ010000019.1:0-9471 GCA_964430835.1 uncultured Lentisphaerales bacterium | reverse complement strand
TGGGTGGCTTGTGCGTCGGCGGACTGCTGCGATTGTACCGGGGCCGTGGTGCTGGACTGCGTGGCTTGCGGCGGCAGGGTGTAGCGCGGTACGCTCTTGACGGCCGCAGGTGCGGTGGCGGCAGGTGCGGCTGCGCTCCTGACGGTCGTAGGCTGCGCTGCGGTGGTTTCCGGGCGTGTGGCGTGGGTGGCTTGTGCGTCGGCGGACTGCTGCGATTGTACCGGGGCCGTGGTGCTGGACTGCGTGGCTTGCGGCGGCAGGGTGTAGCGCGGTACGCTCTTGACGGCCGCAGGCGTGGTCGTGGCAGGCGTGGTCGTGGCAGGCGTGGTTGCGGCAAGTGTGGCTGCGCTACTGAGGCCCGCAGGCGGCACGGGCGGCGTTTCGGACGGCGCGGTGTTGGCAGTCTGGAGTTCGAGTGGCGTCGCCGTCTGTGTCGGTGCTCGGGGGTCGCGCGCCGATGTATGCAGCGGCGTGGCAGGGCGCGCTTTGTTTTTGCCTCTGGCGGGTGTTGCGCTTGCCTCAGTCAGGGCGGTCGGGTTGGCCTTCTGAGGGGCGGGCGCGGCCAGATGGGAGGTGGCATGCGAGTCGCCTGCCGGGTCCTGCGGACTCATGGTAGGCAGGGGGGCGGTGGCGATTTCTTGCAAGCAACCGGCCTGCAGCAGAAGTTCGTGGAACTTGTCCGCTTTTTCGTCATGACGCGGGGTGGCGCGGCTCTTCTCGCGCGGGGTAGATTCTGTCGTGGCGACCAATGGAAGGGGGGGTGTCATGTGTGGTTCCCTTGTTAGTTGGTCATGCGGCGGATGCTGTCGGACCATGCGGCGGCATTTTTGACGCCGTTGCTGCCGGTTGCTACGGCGGCGGCCAGGACGGCACCAGCTTGGCGTTCGCCGAGCAAGCGCAGGAGCGAGGCGGCCCGTTCGGTTTCCATCTTAGACAGCAGGGTGGCGACGCTGTCCGGGTCCATCTTGCCATAGACCTCCGCCAGGCGCTTGAGATTAGCCTGTTCGGCCGGGCTTGCGCGTACGGTCGTTTGCTCGATCTTGTTATGCAACTGCTGCATGTCGGCCTTCAACATGGTCAGAATCTCCTGTTGCTGGCAGAGGGCTTCTTCGCGGCTTCGCAAGTCGGCTTCCCGTTTCAGCATGGCGGAGCGTTCGTTCTGCATATCCACCATCAGTTTGTTGACAGTCTTGCGCGATTCATCATCCGATTCGATCCTTTGTAACACGCTTGCCGGGGTATACGGGGTACGGGTGGACGCATGGCGGGTCGATCCGAGGCGGGTGGCCACCACTACAGTTAGCAGACTGAATGCCACGCCGCAGGCCACACAGATGGCAAAGAAGAGGTTCATGGGGTTCATGACTAATGGAGGGGTGTTTGGGCGGGATTTACGGGGGTGGGGCGGTTAGGCGGCCAGATGCTGGCTGGAACCGGCCTGTGTGCGGCGGTTGCGGGCGTGCTGCTGCAGGGCGGCTTCGTCGAGTTCCTTCTGTTCTTTGCGTTTGGCCTCCAGCAGCCAGGCATTTTCTTCCCGTTCGCGGAGCTTTTCGATGGTCTCGCGTTCCAGGGTGGCGCGTGCGAGTTCGTTGCGGCGTTGCGTCAGGGTATGTTCGCAGGCGATCACGGCGTGCGCGCATTTGGTGGCCTGCAGACGCAGGTGGGAGACATACCGGGAGCGCAACTCCATGTCGTGGGTGTTGACATGCTCGCCTTGGGTGGCGGTGTGTGCGGCGCGTTCGGCCTCGGCGATCAGTTCGGTCAGGCGCTGTTTTTCGCGTTCGAGCTCGCGAATGGCGGCGGCTACGCGCCCACGGCGCGCATCTTCGATGGCTACCTTGGCATCGAGCAGTCCCTGCATGGAAAATTGGAATGCTTTCATGCGATGGCCTCTTCCAGGATTTTGGTGGTGTCAGGCCAGATGGCCTTTTCGTGTGGTGTTTGTTTGAGGAAGGCGTTGATGGCGGTGATTTTTGCGATCGATTCGTCAATCAAGGGGTTTGCGCCCCGGACGTACGCACCTACGTTAAGCAAGTCCTCTGCCTTGCGATAGGTGGCGAGGAGTGAGCGCAGGCGGCCGGCGCTGTTGCGGTGTTCGTTGGTGGCCACCTGGCTCATGGTACGGCTCAGGCTGTGCAGGATATCAATGGCGGGGTAGTGGTTGGCCGAGGCAAGGTCACGGGAGAGGACAATGTGGCCGTCGAGGATGGAGCGGCTGGTGTCGGCGATGGGGTCGTTCATGTCGTCACTCTCGACCAGCACGGTGTAGAAGGCTGTGATGCTCCCCCGGTCGGAGGCGCCGGCGCGTTCCATTAAACGCGGTAGCAGGCCAAACACGCTGGGGGGGTACCCTTTGGTGGTGGGCGGTTCGCCGGCCGCCAGGCCGATTTCGCGCTGGGCCATGGCGAAGCGGGTGACGGAGTCCATGAGCAGCAGGACGTTTTCGCCTTGATCACGGAAATACTCGGCAATGGCGGTGGCGGTGAAGGCACCTTTCTTGCGCATGAGCGCGGCCTGGTCGGAGGTGGCGACGATTACCACGGACTTGGCCAGGCCGTCGCCGAGGCAGTCTTCCACAAATTCGCGCACTTCGCGGCCGCGTTCGCCGATTAAGGCGATCACATTGACCGTGGCGCACGATTGGCGGGCGATACTGCCCAAGAGTACGCTTTTGCCGACACCGCTGCCGGCCATGATGCCGGTGCGCTGCCCTTCGGCCGTGGTGATGAGGCCATCCACGGCGCGCACGCCGGTGGAGAAGACCTTGGTCAGGCGCGACCGGCGTAGAGGGTGGGGGGCCTGCGCCTCGGTGTTGATCGCCGTGAGTCCCTCGGGGAGCGGCTTGCCATCAATGGGGCGCCCCAGTCCGTCCAGAATGCGGCCGAGCAAGCCGTAGCCGGCTTGGACGCGTGCGCCGCGGGTGGGGACGACGCGTGCGCCGGCGCGGATGCCGTCGAGGTGTTCCACGGGCATCAGCAGGACGTAGCGGTCGCGGAACCCGGCGACTTCCGCCGTGACGGTGGATCCGTCATCGGCCATGATCTGCACGGTATCGCCGACGGAGCTGCGCGGGCCGAGCGATTCAATGGTCATGCCGATGACCTGCGACACGCGCCCTTCGGGGGCTGCGAGGCAGCGGTCTTCCAGGCCGCGGGTCAGGTCGAGCATGTTGAGATCAACGGGGTTGCGCATGGACGTTCTCCCGGAGCACGGGGGTGGCAGCCGGCAGATCGGGTTTCTGTCCGGCGGCTGCGGCGCGTTCGAGAATCTGGGTTTCGATCAGCTTCAAGCGCTCCGCGATGCGCGCATCGAAGAAGCCCACGGGCGTTTCGAGGGTGATGTCGCCTTGGGCGAGGGTAGGATCGGGGACGAGCTCGATGCGGCCGGAGTTGTCCAGCAGATGGCCACTGCCTTGGCTGTTGCCCAGCAGGGTGGCATCGGCGGGGTTCATGCGCACACGGGTGCCGCGCAGGTCGGTCAAGGGGGCCAAGGTGCGTTGCACGACGTCGCGAAGCATGTCGGCGTCGGGCAATTCGCGCCGGATAATCAGTTCCGCCACGCGAATACTGAGGCTGGTGAGTTCGCGCATGGCGGCGCGTTCCATCTCGGCGCTGAACTCGTCGAGGCTGTTGACAAAGGTGGCATGCAGGGTTTGGTTTTTCTGGCGTTCGCGGGCGAGTTCTTGTTGGAGGGTTTGTTCGCGTTCTGCCAGCAGGCGGCAGCGGTCGAGCGCCAGGGTGAGCTCGTCGGGGGGGCATTCGCTTTGCGAGACCGCCGCCTTGCCGCTTTCGCGTGGTACGAGGCGGAAGGTGCCGCAACTGACTAGCACGGATTCAGACATATTCGTCCTTTCCGCCCTGGCCCAGGCTGATCTGGCCTTCGGCGTCGAGGCGGCGGATGGTGGCGACCACTTCCTTCTGCTTGGCTTCCACCTCCGAGACGCGCATCTTCGGGGTGAACTCCATCTCTTCCTTGAGGCCGGCCGCGGCACGCTTGGACATGTTGTTGAAGACCTTTTCGCGCACGTCAATGGAGCTGCCCCGCAAGGCCACGGCGAGGGAGGTGGTGTCCACTTCCTGAAGGATCTTGCGCACATCCGCGTCGCCGAGGCGCACCACGTCTTCGAAGGTAAAGAGGCGGTCCTTGATCTCGCTGCCGATCTGGGCGGAGAAGCCGTCAATGGCCTCCAGCAGTTCCTCCTCCACGGAGCGATCCACGTGCTGCAGGATATTGGCCATGGTGCCGATCTTGTCGGTGCTGTCGTCTGCGCGGCGGGTTTTACGATTTTCCGGGTCGATTTTGGAAGCGAGGAAGGCCTCGATGTGGCGGATGGCTTCTTCGTTGGGCCGGTTGGAGCGGCACATGAAAACGGCGGCCTGCTTGCGGACCTGGCTGGGGAGGAGCGCCAGCACATCGGCCGCCGTTTTGGAGGGGAGATAGCGCAGGACCGTGCCGATCAGGCCGGGTTGCTCGCGGCCGAGGGCGCCGGCGATCTGTTCTGCGGAGACGTCGGCCAGTGCTGCAAAGGGGTAGCGTTCGTTCTGTTTGCCATCGCCGAGCAGGGCGGCGGCGCGTTTTTCACCGACGGCGCGGGTCAGGACGGCGGCGGCACGTGATTCGCCGCCGCGGACCGACTTGCGCATCTCTTCAATGCCTACCAGGCAGTCGCGCAGGACTTGTTCGCGGATGGACCCGGGGATAATGCCGAGTTCCCGGATGTCGGCGATGACCTGGGTGGCTACTTCCGGGTCCAGCTGCTGCAGAATGGAGGCGGCCACCTCATCGTCGAGGCTGGCGAGCACAATGGCGACCTTCTCATGATTCGTCAGGTTTGCGGGGACAACCGTATTCGTCATGCTCGTTGGTGTAGCCATGGCGACGCCTTACTTTCTTTCCTGATTCACGCTGGCGATCCACGTGGCAAGGGTCTTCGGCTCCTGCTCCGCGAGGCTGGTGATCATATCCATGTCGTTGCCGTGCGCGCCTGCCGCCGGGATCCGGTTCATGGCGGCACCGGCGCTGCCATCCATGGTGGTCAGGCTGCGTAAGGGCATGCCGGCGTCGCGACTCTCAATGTCGAGTCCGGCTACGGCGCGTTTGCGCAGGAGGAAGAGTACGATCAGGGAGATGACGACCAAGGCCACCGGGCTGGCATAGTTACGTGCTTCCCAGACCAGGCCGTGCCAATCGGTGGCGGCGGTGGCCGCAGTGGTTACGACGGGTTCCGGGAACGACATCTCTTCGACGGCGATTGAATCTTTGCGCGTGTCGCTCTGCACGATCCCCACGGCTGCGCCGACCATGGCGGTGACCTTCTTCTTGAGTTCAGCGAGGGCCTCGGCGGAGCGCGGCTGCTTGTCGGCGGCGATGCAGACCGAGACGGAGAGCCCCCGGATGCGGGCGCCGACCTCATGGATGCGCTCCATGCTGCGCGGAATCTGATACTTCGTGTTGATGTCTTCCTTCTTGGTCTTGGCGGCGTTATCGCCACCGGCGGGGTTGGCGACGGAGACGCTGGCCGTGCGCCCTTCGCCCCCGGCCGGCGAACTGGTGGTCTCGGAAGAGATGGATTCGCTGCTGACCACCCGCCCCTCGCTGTCCAGGATTTCGCGTTCCTTCTCCAGCTTGCTGAAGTCGAGATCCGCGCTGACCTGCACGGTCGAGCGCCCGGAGCCCAGGGCCATGTCCAGGATGCGTTGTCCCTTGCGGGCCAGCGACTCCTCGATCTTGGCGCGGATCTCCATCTGGCCGGTGGCGTCGGCACCCGGTTCGTTCTCGGCATTGCTGCCGCGCGACATCAGGCGGCCGTTCTGGTCGGTAATGGTGATGTCGCCGATGCGTAAGCCCGGCACACTGGCAGATACCAGGTGCGTCAGGCTGCGCACCTGTTCGCTGGAGAGGGGGGCAGCCACGGAGACCATGATGGAGGTGGTGGGGCGGCGTTCCTGGTCGGACGAGAAGAGCTTCTCCTTGGGGAGGGCGAGCGTCACACGGGCTGAGGAGATGCCGTCCATGGCCATGATGGTGTTCTGCAGTTCACCCTGCAGGGCGCGCTGGTAGTTCACCTGCTTGGCGAATTCGGTCAGGCCGAACTTCGGTTCAGAAAACATTTCGAAGCCGACATTATTGTTCTTGGGGATGCCGGCCTTGGCCAGCAACAGGCGGCTGCGGTTGAGATCGGCGGCCGGCACATAGAGGGCGTGGCCGGAATCGCGCAGTTGCACCAGAATGCGCGCCTCTTCCAGTTTTACCTGCGCCTTGGCGGCCTCTTCCAGTTCCATGCCGGTACAGAGGAGCCGATAACAGGGGCGGGAACTCCAGTAGAGCAGTCCGCCTATAGCAATCACCGTCAGGATCAGCGCCATGATGGTGCTGAACTTCTGTCGTACGCCAAAATGGCCCCACAGCTCTGTGAGTTGCCGCCCGAGGATGGAGAGTCCGCCAGTCATTTGATTTCACGCCTCCCTGCTACGCTTGCATCTTGATGATCTGCTGATAGGCTTCCAGCAGCTTGTTGCGAACCTGCATCATCAGGTCAAAGGCCACGCCGGCTTCGGCCATTTTGATGGTGACATCGTGGACATTGGTGGTGGCACCCGTGGCTAGTCCGTTGATGGACGCATCCGCGCTTTTCTGGAGCGTGTTCACCTGCTTCACCATGTCGCTTAACATGTCCTGGAAGCCGGTGTCGGCGGTCTGATCAGCCGCGCCGGCCGCGCCGGTCGGCAGGTTGCGCAGGTAGGCCGGTTCCCCGCTGTTGATGTTCAGGTCAGTTGAGAAATTCATTTGCCGATCTCCAGGGCCTTGCGGGCCATGTCCGTCGCGTTCCGGATGGCTGCCAGATTGGCCTCATACGCACGCGAGGCGCTCATCATGTTGACCATCTCTTCCATCGGGTTAACATTGGGCATGTTCACGTAGCCATCCTGGTCTGCATCGGGGTGGCCGGGGCGGTAGACGCGCGTCGGGGGGCGGGGGTCATCCGCAATCTGGTCAATCCGAACCCCTTTCATGTCGCTCACTTTGTGTTGGCCATTCATGGCATGCTTGAGTTCCGCGGCAAAAACGACTTCCTTGCGGCGGAAAGTTTTTCCGTCCGGCCCGCGGGTGGTCTGGGCGTTGGCGGCGTTGTTGGCCGCGACCTGCATGCGTACATTTTCGGCTTCCAAGCCCGAAGCGCTGATTTGTACGGCTGGCAGTAGTGAGAATTTGTCGGACATACGGATTTACCTCCTATTGTCCCCGGATGGCGGCGCGCATGCGCGCAATCTTTAGCGAAAGTGCTTGTGCAGCAACATCATACAGAACTTTGTTCTCGGATTGCAGGCCGAGTTCGCGCTGCAAGGAGACGTTGTTGTCATTCTCGCGGCGTGGCGTGAGATGATCTTCCTGGATCTTGAAGTTTGTCTGGGCCATGGCCTTTTCCGGGTCGTTGGACGCCAAGGCGCGATTCAGCGCTTCGTTGAAGTCCACATCGGAACGGGTAAACCCGGGGGTGTTGGCGTTTGCGACATTGTTGGCCAAAACAGCCTGTCGCTCCACGCAACCGTCCAGCATGATCTTCAGAAGGGCTATGGTTGGGTCGCTCATACTGCTTCTATAAGCAACCCGTATGCCACGGCAGGGGCGCCTCGTTTGCGAGGCTTGATAGGGGGGGGCTAAGGCTTTCTGCCGTCCGGGTCAGGAATGATGACCTCGAAGCGGGAGCCGGCACCCGGGGTGGATTCCACGCTGATCTGTCCGTGGTGGATCGCTACGATCTTGTGGCAGAGCGATAGTCCCAGGCCGGTGCCACTGTCCTTACGGGTGAAGAACGGGTCGAAGATCCGCTCCTGGTCGGCCGGGGCGATGCCGCAGCCATTGTCGGTAATCACGTAGCGGACGGTCCGGCCGCTGCGCCGGGCTTCGATCACCACGCGCCCCTGCTCACGACAGGCCTCAATCGCATTCATTCCCAGATTCAGCAGGACCTGGCGGAGCTGGCGCACGTCGCCGTGGGCTTGGAAGTCGCCGTCACAGGTGCGGATGTCGAGCACCGTCCCGGCGCGTAGCGCCTTGTCGGCCAACACTTCGCGCGTCTCGTTGAGCAAGCGTTCCACCGGGAACGGTTCGCAGGTGAGCGACATGGGGCGGGCGTAGGTCAGCAGGTTGGTAATGACGTAGTTCAGGTTCTGGGCGCCTTCCACGATGCGCGATGCCAGCCGGTGGGTGTTTGGCTGTCCCTCGGTGTCACGTTTGAGCAGGCGGGCAAATCCCTCGATGGTGCCGAGCGGGTTGCGGATCTCATGGGCCACGCTGGCGGCCATCTCGCCCAAGGCGGCCATGCGGTCACGGTTTTTGGCTGCGGACTCCAGGCGTCGCAAGGCGGTGACATCCTGCAGCACTTCCACGGCACCCGGTACCGAGCCATCCGGTGTGCGGATGGGGGCGACGCCAGCCAGCAGTTCCATGGTGTAGCCGTCGCGGTCGGTGTGGGAGCGTGGTTGCCCCATGATGGAGTGCCCATTGGCCATGGCGTCGCGAATGGCGGCCGCATTGCCAACCCCCGGCGTGACCTCCTCGTACGGGGCCCCTTCGAGCTGGCTGCGGTCCCGGCCGAGCAGGGCGGCTGCTGCGGCATTGCAGCGCTCCACGCGCAGGTTCCGGTCAATCACCAGCACGCCATCGGTCAGACTTTCCAGCACGCATTCCAGGCGACCGGACACCTCGCCCAGTTCGATTACTTTGGCGGAAAGTGCGGCATTTTTGAGGCTTAACTGGTGATTGGCCTCGGCAGATCACGCTTCAGGCTCTCATACGATTGCCGGAGGACCTCGCTCTGCATTTCAAAAAGGCCAAAAGCCTCGCGGATACTGGCGACCGCATGGGTCATATCTGTGGCGTGGGCAGCGTCAGGCATGTGCGTTCTCCCGGTGCGGCGGGATCTTTGCTGGCGGCATGGTATGCAGGGTGTGGCGGTTTCTCATGGGATTACCGGAGTTTGCGCACCAACTGGTTGTTCTTCTCGATGACGGCCACCGCATTGGAGAGTCCCTGGGGGGCGTTCTGCAGCCATTCTGCCGCAGCGGTGTAGTCCTTACGCGCGAGGAACAGCTTGGCAATCTGCAGTCGGTATTCTTCCTGGGTGGCGGCTGGATTGGCGGCATTGGCTGCCGCGAGGACGGTGCGCAGCCCGGCGTTGTCGTTTCTGGCGGCCAAGGTTGCGAAACAGGTTTGGAAGGCCTGGCGGACCAGCTCGGGATGGGTGGCTGCGGCCGGCTCATGGATGGCAGCCATGAGATCGGTAACGAGGCCGGGGGCATTGGTGGTGGCGCCAATCTGCAGGAGCATGCGGTGCACCTTGGCCTGCCAGACTACGTTGGAGTCGCACAGTTTTGGGTCTATCAACCCCAAGCGGCGTTCGCCCTCCTGTTTTTGGCCGCGCTCCAGCGCGAGCGTGGCCCAAAGGAGCGCTGCTTCGGAACGTGCGGT
>CAYSHQ010000018.1:0-14878 GCA_964430835.1 uncultured Lentisphaerales bacterium | reverse complement strand
CAACGTATCGCCCGTGAGATCGCACCGCACCATGACCGCATTAAAGACCTGGCTCACTGATGCCAGCATATGCCCCTCTGGCACCAGCGTCGGGTGCACGCGGACTTCGATCTCATCCCCATCGCGGCGAATGACCGCCAGCAACTTGATGCGATATCCCAGTTCCCGCGCATACTGCACATCCATGCCGGACAATCCGCGGATCCCCTCAACGGACACCGCCGACATCGGCACATGAAACCCATAGGCCAGCGACGCCAGAATCACAGCCTTATGGGCGGTATCAAATCCGTCAATGTCCAGCGCCGGATCCGCCTCGGCATAGCCCGCCTCCTGCGCGGCACGCAATACCACATCAAACGCCGCCCCTTCCGTTTCCATGCGCGAAAGAATGTAATTGCACGTGCCGTTGAGGATACCCAGGATCCGTTGCACCTGATTGCCGATCAACCCTTCCCGCAAAACCCGAATGATCGGAATCCCGCCGCCCACACTGGCGCCAAAATACAGGTCGACGTTGGCCTTCTGTGCCAAGCCGAAGAGCTCTTCACCGTGTTCCGCCAGCAGCTTTTTATTGGCGGTGACCACCGGTTTGCCGGCCTGCAACGCTTCCGCCACCAGGGTGCGGGCCATACCCGTGCCGCCAATCAACTCCACCACAATATCAACACCGGGGTCGTGAATCACGGCGCGTCCATCCTGGGTCAGAATCGCGCGATCCACGGGCACGCCCCGGTCCCGATCCAAATCCACATCCGCAATACGGCGCAATACCAGTTCCACGCCCAGACGATGCGCCAGCAGTTCACGATTCCGGCGCAATCCATCGACCACGCCCGCACCAACAGTCCCGAACCCCAGCAATCCAATGCCAATCTGCTTCATCATCCGACTCCTTGCCAACGGCGCACGCCAAGGGAACGCGCTATAGAATAGGGTATGCTGCTGGCCGCCACAAGATGCAAAACACTAGAAAGGCGCGGCGGCTTCCGCAAGCCATACCGCGCCCGTGTCGCACAGTTACCGTCCTGGCAGCGCAAAGCAGCCTACAGCAACTCGATCGCCACCATGGGCTGCCCCTTCTTCACCGGGTCACCATGCTTAACCAGGAAACGCACCACCTTACAGGCCTTGTCCGCCTTGATCTGGTTGAACAGCTTCATGGCTTCCACAATGCAAACGGCTTCGCCGGCCTTGACGGTTCCGCCTTCTTCCGCCATGTTCGGCTTCCCGGGCGCGGATGAGCGATAGAAGGTGCCGTTCAAGGGGGCATTAATGGTCGGCCCCGTCACCGTGCTCTCGGCGGCGGGTGCCGGAGCAGCTGCTGGTGCGGCCGCAACCGCCGCAGGCTGTTCGGCCAGCACCGGCAACGACGGGAGCGAGCCCGTCGCGGCTACCCCTAGCTTCCCGGCCAGACTCGCCACCAGTCGCCAAATCTCGGCGAACCGAGCCATCTCCGACTCGGCCGATACGGCCGGTGCGGCCGCCACCGGCGCATCCTTGGCGACGGCCTTCTTCGGTGCCTGTTCCTGATCAGCGGGAATGGCCGGCCGTTCCGCTGGCGGCAGGGCGCGCCACTTGAAATACCCCAGCGCCACCTCCGGGAAGAGGCAGTACGAGAGAATGTCTTCCTCACCCTGGATCAACTTGGGATCCAGCTCCTTGGCGGCCGCCGGCAGTCGCGGCGCCAGCAGATCGGCCGGACGACAGGTAATCGGCTGCTCCCCGTCCAGAATCTTCTTGGCAATCTCCGGATCAATCGGCGCCGGCGAACGGCCATAGAACCCCTTGACGTAGTCCTTCGTCTCCTGCGGCACCATGCCGTAACGCTCCCCGGCCAGCACATTCATCACAGACTGAACGCCCACAATCTGACTGGTAGGCGTGACCAACGGCGGATAACCAAGATCCTTGCGTGCGCGCGGCAGCTCTGCGAGCACCTCGGGGAGGCGATCCAGTGCCCCCTGCTGTTGTAGTTGGGAACGCAGGTTGGAAATCATGCCACCCGGAATATGATGTACCAGTACATCCACATCCACCACTTCCACTGCGCCATGTGCCGGCTCGCGCTTCGGCTTCAGCGCCAGACAGTAGCTATTGATCTTCTCCACGGCCTGATGGTCAACACCGGTCTGATACCCGGCATCTTCAAAAACGGCCAGAATAGTCTCGACCGCCGGCTGCGAGGAATAGCCGGACATGGTTGCCACGCAGCAGTCCACGGCCCCCGCGCCCGCCTTGACGCCCTCGAAATAGGTCGTGACCGCCATGCCGCTGGTCATGTGGCAGTGCAACTGAATGGGTATCTTCAGGTTCTGCGTCAGCGCGCCCACCAGTTCCCGCGCTCCGGCCGGGGTCAGGATGCCGGCCATGTCCTTGATGCAGATCGAATCTGCGCCCATGGACTCCTGTTCCTTGCCGATCTGGACATATTTTTCGACCGTATGCACGGGGCTGGAGGTGTAGCAGATCGTCCCTTGCGCATGACCGCCACACTTCTTAACCGCCGCCAGCGCCTGTTCCAGGTTGCGGGTGTCGTTCAACGCATCAAAAACACGGAAGATGTCCATCCCGTTCTCACAGGCCAGCGAGATGAACCGGTAGAGCACGTCATCGGGATAGTTGCGGTAGCCCAGGATATTCTGCCCGCGCAACAGCATTTGCAACGGTGTCTTCTTGGCAATGGCCTTGATCTGCCGCAGGCGTTCCCAGGGATTCTCCCGCAGAAACCGCAGGCAGACGTCAAAGGTCGCGCCGCCCCAACACTCCAGCGAATAATACCCGGCATTATCAATGGTTTCCAGGATCTGAAGAATATCATCCGTCCGCATGCGGGTGGCCCACAATGACTGGTGGGCATCACGCAAGGTCGTATCCGTAATGCGCAAACGGGATTCCGGAGCTGTTGTTTTCGCGGTCTTCTGCTTGGTCATGCGTCGCAAGTCCCTTCTATGTGGTTGAAACAACGTGCGCTAGTCTGTCACTTTTGGCTAAAATGTCACGCCAAAAGTGCGAGCGCCATCCCGTCCATGGCCCATGAGCCTAATAAGCATCCCGTACTGGGCGGCCTTGAAATGGGGACATGACACCTGATTCGTTTGACACGTTTACGGTTTTATCATACTTTTTGCGCTGTTCTCTGTGTATACTCGGGAGTGCATACTATGAACGTTTTGTCGCAGCAATTGGACCACGCGGCTACACCACGAATCCAGTCGGAACTAGATCTCAATTTCCGACCGGCCGCGCTGTGGGTCAAGGCCTATCAGGCTCTGGTCGCCACCACGCATGCCGTCCCGGTCGAGTTGGCCATTGGCAGACCGGATGGCACGGTTTTTCGTTTTCGCACACAGATCCTCCCTTGGTCCGATGCCACCGCATCCGTGAACCACCGCCATGTCGAACGGTTGCTGAAACAACTGCTCTGGCAGAAGGGGGGCTCACGTGTTTGGATCTGTGGTTGCGCCCCGCTGGCGGCCCAACTAGCGGCCGAATATGCCCCGGGTGGCGCACGCGCCTTTGACGCGGAGCTTATGGGCCCTCGCATTGGCGGCGAACCGTTCCGCCTGACGGCGTGTGAAGCGGATGAACTTCCCTCACCGTACGAACCCACCATGTCCGTCGGCGGACATTGGAACGGCTGCCGCATCGGCTTTGACCTCGGCGGCAGTGATCGTAAATGTGCGGCTGTCATGGACGGAAAAACCGTCTTCTCGGAGGAAGTCCCGTGGGCGCCGATCCGGGAGCCGGATTGGCACTACCACTGGAAGGGCATCGAAGACTCCATCCAACGTGCCGCCGCCCACCTGCCCCGCGTAGATGCGATTGGCGGCAGCACCGCTGGCATTGTGATCAACAGCGAAATTCGCGTCGCTTCGCTCTTTCGGGCGGTGCCGCAGGCCGATTTTGACCGGCACGTACGCACCCTGTTCGGCACACTGGCCAAGAAATGGAACGTGCCCATGAGTATCATGAATGACGGCGAAGTCACGGCGCTGGCCGGCGCCATGGGCTTGCAGGATAATCCGGTTCTCGGTCTGGCATTCGGTACCAGTCTGGCAGGCGGCTACTGTACGCCACAAGGCGCGCTGACCTGCTGGCTGAACGAACTCGCCTTTGTTCCGGTAGATTATCGCCTGCAGGATGCCCCGCGCGACGAGTGGTCCGGCGACGCCGGGTGCGGCGCGCTCTACCTCTCACAGCAGGCGGTCGGTCGCCTAGCCGCCCGCGCCGGCATTCAGTTCCCGGACGGTCTGGCGCTTCCAGAACAGCTGTCGGAAACACAGAATCTCCTCCAGCAGGGCCACGCCGGTGCTCGTCAGGTCTTCGAAACCATCGGCCGCTATCTTGGCTACACCGTGGCACACAATGACGATTTTTATACACTGAAACGCGTCCTGGTACTGGGTCGCGTCACATCCGGGGATGCCGGCACCATCCTGCTGGAGGAGGCGCATCGTGTGCTGCAGCGGGAATTCCCCGACCTGGCGGCACGTGTCACGCTGTCTATGCCGGGCGAAAAGGAAAAGCGCCATGGACAGGCCATGGTCGCCGCCAGTCTCCCCGAGATACGGTAAGATCATGAAATTCATTAAAGAATCCGCAGATCTCTACATCCCCGATGGCGCCACGCCGGACACGACCTTTGCGCGCATCACCACGCTGGGAATTGGCGCGCATCAGGATGACATTGAATTCATGGCCGTGCCTGGGATTCTGGACGGTTTTGCCAACCCTCAGCGGCCGTTCGGTTGCGTAATCTGCACCAACGGTGCCGGTTCCGCACGTGTCGGTCCGTACGCGCAGGTCTCCAACGCGGACATGTGCCGTATTCGCCGGCAGGAACAGCGCACCGCCGCTACCATCGGACAATACGGCTTTGTGGCACAACTCGACTACAGCTCGGCCGAAGTCAAAACCCCGGGATGTGCCGACCTGATAAGCGACCTCACGGCACTCATCCAAGCGACCCGCCCATCTACCATTTATACGCACAACCCGGCGGACAAGCACGACACCCATATCGCCATAGCGATTGCCGTGTTGCTGGCAGTCCGTGCACTGCCCAAGGAACAACGCCCGGCCCGGATGTATGGCTGCGAAGTGTGGCGCGATTTAGACTGGCTGCCAGACAGCGAAAAGAAAGTTTTCGATATCAGCAGCCGCCAGAACCTGCAGGCCGCACTCAACGGCGTGTACGACTCGCAGATAGCCGGCGGTAAGCGCTATGACCTCGCGGCCATGGGCCGCCGACGCGCCCATGCCACCTTTCTGGAATCGCACGCGGCCGACACAACGGAACTTGCGACCATTGCCATGGATCTCACGCCGCTGGTTCAGGATGACACGAGCGATATTGCCGAGTATGTTGCCGGATTCATCCACCTCTTCGAGGCCGAAGTCCGCAGTAAATTGATGGCACGTCTGCCGGCCATCCCTCTGCCACCTGACCACGCCCACGCCCACACGAAATAACCGACGACGGAGCTCCGTACCATGGAAGTCATCATCCAGCCAACCCCTGCGACCGCAGCCCATCTGGCAGCCGCCCTGATCGCCAAAGCCATCGTTGACAAACCGAACCTCGTGTTGGGACTGGCAACCGGTGGCACCCCTCTGGTTCTCTATGATGAACTAGTCCGTTTGAACCGTACCGAGGGGCTGGATCTGAGCCGACTGACAACCTTCAATCTGGATGAATACCTGGGGCTCCCGGTCAGCCATCCCGCTTCCTACCGGCGGTTCATGCAGGAAAACCTCTTTGATCGCACCAACATCGACCCACGCCGTACGTTTATCCCGGACGGCATGACCACGGATATCCGCCGGCACTGCCAGGAGTATGAAAATCGGATCCGTGATGCCGGGGGCCTCGACATCCAGATTCTCGGCATCGGCACCGATGGCCACATCGGCTTCAACGAGCCCACTTCATCGCTATCCTCCCGCACACGCGACAAGGTGCTCACCGAACAGACACGCCGCGATAATGCCCGTTTCTTTGCGACGCTCGACGACGTGCCGCGAAACTGTCTTACGATGGGAATCGGTACCATTCTCGAGAGCCGACAATGCCTGCTGCTGGCATTTGGTGCCAACAAGGCGGAAGCGGTCGCCCGCGCCGTCGAAGGACCGGTAACCTCCATGATCCCCGCCTCCGCCCTGCAACTGCATGCCGATGCCAAGGTGTATGTTGACGAATCGGCAGCCGCCCAACTCAAACTCCGGGATTACTACGACTACGCGTTTCGCAACTCTCCCGTGCTGCCCTAGCTCAGAACTGACTTTGTAGTAGGCGCCCGGCACGCCGGCCAGTGACTTGCCCCTGCGCGTAGCAGCAGCAGCCATTCACCCACACCTGCCGTACGCCACGGGAAAAGACGTGAGGCTTGGCATACGTGGCGAGATCGCGGATCCCAGCCGGATCAAACAGCACCAGATCTGCCATGGCCGCCGGTGCGATACGCCCCCTGCCCCGCAACCCAAACGCATCGGCTGGCAGGCTGGTGATCCGGCGGATCGCCTCGGGCATGGTCAGCACCCCCTCATCCTGCACCATGCGTAAAAACCGGGGGAACGTGCCATAAGCGCGGGGGTGCGGATGGTCGGCCGATAACGGACCCTGCAACGCCCGGATCGAAGCATCCGAGCCGACCATGACCCACGGTTGTGCATAAATACGGCGCAGATTCGCCTCGCTCATACCGAAAAAAAACGCCCCGGTGCGCAGATCATCCTGTCGCAACAGGTCTACTACCACGGTCCCCGCTGTGCGACCGGTGGTTAGGGCCACGGATGCAATCGTACGACCGCGCCACTTCATCAGCGCCGGATCGACCGTGCCGCCGATCATGACACCTTCCCATGCGTCCGCGGCCCGTTCGGCGTCCAGTTCCGCCGCGATCCGTGCACGCAGGCCCTCGTCGGCCAGTCGCGCCCGTACGGCGTCGCGCCCTCCGCTCCCGGCCCAATCCGGCAGCACAATGTCGAGATCGGTACCACCAGCCACATAGGGGTAGCGATCAGCATGCACCACCACGCCCTGCTGGTGCGCTGCGGCCACACGCGCAAAGACCGCTTCCAGCTTCCCCCAATTCCGCGCTTGTGCAGTCTTCAAATGCGAAATCTGCAGACGCACGCCGCTGGCGCGCCCCAAGTCCAGCACTTCATCCAGTGCTTCCAGCAGCTGATCTCCTTCGCTGCGCATATGCGTGGCATAAATTCCGCCCCGTGCCGCCACTAGGCGGGTCAAGGCCAGCACTTCGTCGGACGTGGCAAAACGCCCCGGCTGATATACCAGCCCCGTGCTCAGCCCACTGCCACCTTCATCCAGCGCCTGTGCCAGATGGCGCTGCATGGCGCGCACGTCTTCCGCTGTGGCCGCCCGCGGTTCATATCCCATGACACCGGCGCGCACAGTGTTGTGGCCGATCAATAACACGGTATTCACGGCCGGTTGAACTTGCTCCAAGAGGGCGCGATATTCGGCCACCGTGGACCAGGTCGGCCCCATACGATCCGCACCATCCGCAGTCGCGTCCGCGCGCCGCGCCGGGTAAACCTGCGCCGCCCAATCCGACGGCAAACGCGCCCGTCCGAACAACGGCGCCGCCGAGGCGCCGCATTGCCCGACAATCTCAGTCGTCACCCCCTGCGAAACTTTGCTGGGAGCATCGGGTTCCAACAGCAGATAGGTGTCCGAATGCGAGTGGGCATCAATGAAACCCGGCGCCAGCACCAGCCCGGTGGCATCCACCACCTGCGCTGCCTGCGCGTCCGCCATTGTCCCGACCGCCGCAATCCGCTCCCCGCTGATCGCAACATCGCTCAGGTGGGCCGGTGCCCCCGTGCCATCACAGACCAGCCCTTGACGGATCAGAATGTCAAATGTCGCACCCATACCCCGTTCTTCCCAGGAAAGAAGGAAGGCAGATCTGCCGTTCAGTTCGCGACGGGCGCATCCGCCTTCGCGGTAGACACCGTCGCTGGTGCCGCCGCCTGCAAATGCGTGGTTCCGCTGAGCATGGCCACTACCTGCTGCTGCACGGTGCCGATCTCATCCATCCGCAGGCGCGGATCCAGCACCGTAAAAATATCCGCGGTTTTTTTCTGCTCGTATACCCGTAGAATGCCACCACTCTCATGTGGCTGGGCGTCTCGTTCAATCAACTGCTTGCCACGCTCCAGCATGATGGCCAGCACATACACGACATTCCGCATGGCCGGATCTTCCAGCAGGATCAGCCGACGCAGGAGACTCTCCGCCGTATCCTTCTTGACCGGCTCTTCCTTGGTGACGACCGGTGGTGCCTCATACGCACCTTCCCACAAGCTATACGGACGCCAGTCGCGTTTTTCATCGCGCCAGCACAACGTGTGATAATCTCGCCGCTCAAAAGCGTCCGGCATCTCCCGCAAAACCGACACGCAAGGCTGCTTGTCGACAAAGGCCTGCTCGCAGACGCTGCAGACGTGCCCTCGCGAACGAATGTTCCATTCCTGTGACATAACATCGAGAATAATAGCACAAGGTGAGACGGAGCGCTAGTTGTGCGCATGCCTAACCGCGCGCTAATCCCGCTCACGCGCAACCCTGTACCGTGTGGTTGCCGGAGCCAAGGTCCATGACCCGGCCGTCCGGCAGGTGCAAGGTGCCGGTCGTCCCTTCCGGCAGCGTCACGTCAAAAGTAATTCCGCCCGCCTCCCGTTTCCACGCCGAGCGGATGATACCGGCGGGTGCGCGGTGCCACGCGCGGATGGCATCGAGCCCCGCAACCGGCTGCGGACGCAGGGTGACCCGGCGAAAACCGGGGTTCTCTGGGTCCGGTACGATCCCGGCGAAATACTGATAAAGGCAGGCGCTGATGTCGCCGAACATGATATGGTTTTGCGAATCGCTATTGTCCCAGTTCTCCCGGAGCGTGGTCGCGCCCTGCTGTAGCCAGTTCGCCCACCCGGGGAAATCCGGCTGGGTGAAAAGACGAAAGGCCAGATCTGCCCGACCGTGCTCCGCCAGCACCCGCGGCACATACTTTGCGCCCAGAATGCCGAAGTCCACCTTGCCACCATTTCGCTCCACGGCCTCCGCCAGGCGTGCCACGACGGCTGTGCGCTGGTCTTCCTCAACCAAACCCTGATAGACCGCACAAGCCAGCGCCGTCATCTGGCCGTCGGCATAGATACCGTTCCCTTTGTAAAACATCGCATTGAAGGCCTGACGAATGCGCACGGCCAGCGCGTTGAAATCATCCGCATCCTGCGCGCGCCCTGTCAGCTTCGCATAACGGGTCAACAGACACGCATCGGCATAGTAATACGCCGTGGAGGTCAGCGCCGATGGCGCCGCATTCTTGGAATCCACGGCGCACCAGTCACCCAAGCCGAAATGCACAATGTGATCCGTGGCCAAAGTGCCGAGATACGCGACATACCGCGCCATGGACGGATAGAGACGCTTGATATGCGCAGCATCGCCCGTATAGAGATAGATGTACCACGGGATCAAGATCAGAGCGCTGTCCCATGCCGGTCCGGACCCCCAGTTGTACCCCCACCCCGCGCACGGCACGATGCAGGAGAGTTGCCCATTCGGGCGCTGGCAATCGGTCATGCTGTCGAGCCATTCCCCGTAGGCAGCTGCCGAACTATAATTCCAGAGACCGGTCTCGGCCGCGAGATGCGCATCGCCGGTCCAGCCGTTCTTTTCCCGATGCGGGCAGTCCGTAGGGAACCCGACGAAGTTTCCGACATAGGCCCAACGGGTGCAGTCCTGCAAGCGATTAAGCGCAGACAGGGATGTCTCCACTCCGCCCACCTCATCAAACGCGGTATGTACCACCCGTCCCCGCAGTGTTTCGAGCGTTGGCTCCCCCGGCAGTCCCTCCACGCGCACGTATTGAAAACCGTGATACGTGAAGTTTGGCTCCCAAACCTCTTCCCCATCGCCCTTGAGCGTATATCGGTCGGTCTGAAACTCCCCGCTTTTAACAAAGCGATCATACCCGGTAATGTCAATATCCCCCTCGTTCGTACAACGCTCGGCATAGCGCAACACGACTTCCGTGCCGGCCGGACCCCGAACGCGCAACTGGACCCAGCCTGCCATGTTCTGCCCGAGATCAAAAACTGCCGCGCCGGAAGGCAACGTCCGCACCGACACCGGCACCAGGGTCTTCATAATGCGACAGGGCGGTGCGATCTGCGGCACGAGCACGCCCCCCGGGCCCGGTACGCGGATCGCCGGATCCCAATCCTGATCGCAGTATCCGGGGCGGTCCCAACCGGGACGCTCCTTACGCGCGTCGTAGTGTTCGCCATTACGCAGACCATCAAAAAGAATGGGGCCATCTGTCACCCGCCACGCACCGTCGGACTGCAACCGGAAGGAGGCGCCGGACTTGAGTTGCACATCGAGTTCCAACGTCAGTTTGGGGTAATCCCGCCATGTAGCCCGGTCAAGATTCCAGAATTCCACCGTGTGTCCATTATACCAACCGGAGCCCAGGATCACGCCCATGGCATTATCACCCGCACACACCAGGCGCGTGACATCGTAAGTCACATAACGCACCCGCCGGTCGTATTGCGTCACTACCGGATCCAGCACATGATCGCCAACCCGTTGCCCATTGATGGAAGCCACATAATACCCCAGACCACAGATATGCAACGTCGCCTTCCGGATCGGACCATCCAGCTTGAACTCGCGCCGATACATGGGGGCAGGCGCCCTCTGATCCGCATACTGGAACATCATGTTGTACCGACCAACCCAAGGTGCCGTCCATACACGCGGCCGGCTACGCGGCGCGGTACGCACCCCTCCTGTCCGCATGGTTTTCCGGGGTGCGTCGGGTACGAAAGCCAAATCCATAGGGTCCGCGGTCTGCTGCATGAATAGCTCCATTTCTTTCACAATACGCCAATAATGCTAACCACTGTGTCCGGCTAGGGGGTCCGCTGCAGGACCAATGCCGTGCGACAAGGCAAATAGACGTGAATGACAAGACAGCGCTCCGCTCCGCGCACCTGCGTATCAACGGGATATTCCTGCTGATGCGCAATGCGTCCCTGCCCGCCGAACCGACGCTCATCGGTATCAAGCACGCCCCGATACTGCCCCGGCGGCACCACCACCGCATAATCGCTCAATGATAACTGGGTGTGGAAATTAAACAGGAACAGAAGATCGTCCCGCTGAAAGATCAGCACCTTGCTGGCATCGCAAATCGATAGCTTCCGGGGTTGTCCATCCAAGAGCAGGTTATGCGAGGCCATCAGTGCGAGAATTTCGCGGTCAAACGTCGACAAGCAGTGAAAATACAGGGCGGGATCGTCACACAAGTGCCATTGGCGACGGGCATGCCGATACGAAAAGTCATTGCCCTCGCGCGGAAAATCAATCCACTCCGGATGTCCGAACTCATTGCCCATGAAATTCAGATAGCCGTGCCCCGCCGTGGCCAACGTGGCCAAGCGCGCCAATTTATGCAGCGCCACACCCCGATCCGTAGCCAGACTCGTGGCGCTCAGGCTCATCGAGTCATAGATGGCGGCATCCATCAGCTGAAAAATCAGGGTTTTTCCACCCACCAGCGCCTGATCGTGACTCTCCACATAATTGATCGTGCGCTCATCCTCGCGCCGGTTGGTCAGTTCATGCCACAGATAGCCAATATTCCAGTCTTCGTCCTTCACATCGCGCACCAGTTTGAACCAGCAATCCGGCACCCCCATGGCCATGCGATAGTCGAACCCAACACCGCCATCGGACACCGACGCCGCCAACCCCGGCATACCACTGACATCCTCGGCAATCGTGAGGGCATCCGGACGCACTTCATGAATGACCCGGTTAGCGAGGTTCAGGTAGATCCAGGCATCTTCGTCCACCGCCTCATTGAAATACTGGCTGTAATCGCCAAAATCCGAGCCCAACCCGTGGTGCAAGTAGAGCATGCTCGTCACACCATCAAAGCGGAACCCGTCAAAGTGAAACTCATCCAGCCAGTAGCGACAATTGGAGAGCAGGAAATGTAACACATCCGTCTTGCTATAGTTGAAGCAGCGTGAATCCCAGGCATCATGCCAGCCACGCGAACCGTCATGGAAATAGAGGTTTGGTGCCCCATCAAACCGCGAAAGGCCATCGCGTTCATTCCGAATCGCATGGGAATGAACCAGATCCATGATCACCGGCATACCGGCGCCATGGGCCTCATCAATCAACGCCTTCAACTCCTCGGGCGTGCCGAACCGTGAACTGGCGCCAAAGAAGGACGACACGTGATACCCAAAAGAAGCATAATACGGATGTTCCATCACCGCCATGAGCTGCAAGGTATTGTAGCCGGATGCAATCACCCGCGGCAGAATCCGCTCGCGAAACTCCTGATAGGTGCCGATCCCGAGCTTCTCCTGCGCCATGCCGACGTGCGCCTCATAGATCTGCGGAGCGCGACGCGGCACCCGGAAGTCGGGGTGCTTCCAGACATACGGATTCGGCGGCACCCAGACCTGCGCGGCAAACAATTTGGTGGCCTCATCCTGCACCACCCGCCGTGCGTAGGAGGGGATCCGTTCACCGCGCCCTCCCGGCCAGGCCATCTCGAGACGATAGTGCTGTCCATGACTCAACGCGCTGACCGGCAGATGCAACTCCCACACATCGCGCCCGGCCAATCGCCGTAAGGCAAAGGCCTCGCGTACTTCCCAATTGGAAAAGTCGCCTACGAGCCAGATCCCTGTCGCATTGGGCGCAAATTCACGAAACACCCAACGATCTTTACGCAGGTGCAGACCATAATATTCGTGGGCGCAGGCGAATTCCGCGAGGGTGCCGGGGCCCTGAGACAACCGGCGCGCCACGGCATCGGCCGAATGCGCCCGTCGGCTAATGGTATTCAGGTATGGCGCCAGATACGGATCGTCTGCTAGCCGGGCAATGGTGGTCGCTTGCTCCATGCTCTAGAATCCTCCTATTTGCTCATCACCATCCGTACGCCACGGCCCGGCGCTCCGTGTGCCGTTCGTTAGAACGGGTTTACCAATGGCCGTTTCAACATTCTCTCGTAAATATCCATGTACGAACGGGCGCACACGGCATGATTAAACCGCGCCTTCGATTCCCGCATGACCCGGGCAATCTGCGTCTGCCTGTGCTCGGTCGGACTGGCGTGGAACGCCATGGCCTGTTCCATGGCCCAGGCCAGACCGTCACTGCCATAAACACTGAATACAAAACCATTCCCGCTGGTGCCATCTTCCGACAGCGGCTCCACCGTGTCATGCAGTCCACCGGTATCATGCACGACGGGCAGTGTTCCATAGAGCGCACCGATCATCTGCGGCAAGCCGCACGGTTCAAAGAGCGAAGGGACCAGGACGAAGTCCGCTGCGGCATAACCAAGACGCGAGAGCTTCTCGTCAAAATTGCAGACCGCCACGCGATCCTTGAGGTCATGCATGCGTACCACGTCGTGCAACACGCCCTGATGTTGTCCATTGGCCACCACGGCAATCTGCAACTTACGGTCCCAATAACGCGAAACCAGCCGGTAGAGGATATGCGTCAGCAGTTGCGGACCTTTCTGGATGGGATCCAGCCGCGACGGCCAGAAAAAGAGCGCGGCGTCCGGGTCCACTTCCAGCTCCATTTTGGCTTGGAAAGCCATCTTATTGGCCCGCTTTGCGTCCCACTGCGTCTCGGCCGTGTACGTCATCTCCAGCGCATCATCCGTAGCGGGATCGTACGACTCATCCGGCGCATTCAGAATTCCCATGGCACACCCGGCGTCGCGCTTACCGACGATCTCTTGCCGGAAATGCGGCGGAATGAAGTCGAACCAACCGCGGCAAATTTCCTCCAGGAAGGTCGGGCTGACCGTATTGATGAAATGGGAAGCGAACACCCCACTGGCCAACGTATCTACGGGGTTACCATTGCGGCTGGTTTCATAACTGCCGGGTACAAACTTGTAGTACAGGTGCGCCCAGAATTCGGCCGCGTCAATCCCGGCATCCTCCACCTGGGCCAGCGAGACGTGATGCGTATGGATGTTGTGCACAGTAAACAAGCAGGGAATTCCCAGCCGTCGTGCCGCAGCAGGAATCAAGCCCGTCATCCAGTCATTACAATGGATCAGGTCCGGCTGCACGGTCGGGAGAATGTTGTTCAACACCTCCCGCTGGAACGCCAATGCCAATTTGGGATTCTCCTCCTGATAGTTGCTGTACACCGTGTCGCGGTAATAAAAACACCGATCCTCCGCCAGGTGAATCCGGCTGTCGGGCAGGCGGCTTTTATACACCCGCAACTCATCGCTGATCAGGCGCCCGACATCCATGTGAAACATGCGCCGGTAGTGCGGCAAGGCCACATGTACATCCGCATCGTGATCGAACAACGCCGTGACCAACGAAGCCGAAACATCCGCGAGTCCGCCCGCTTTGGCGTTCAGACAATTAGCCATGTTCCCCATGCCCGAAGGGAGATACGTAATCTCAGGCGTAACAATCAAAATACGCGGACGACTGCTGCTTTCATTCTTTCGTGCCATTTGGATCTCTCCCGCTCGCTCGCACGGCGACGCCGACGAGGCATACAAACTTCCACCCCATTTACGGCATCTGTGTGCGACGGTTCTTGATCTCTTCGACTTGCCGTGCCACCGCCTGATACGCGGCCTTCCCCTGTTCCAACTTGGCGATCTCCGCCTTGGCAGCAGGCAATTCGGCCACGCGTGTGCGCAAAGCCAGTTGCACCTGCACCAGCTCCTGCTTCAAGCCTTCCAAACGCTTGCGCAAGTTCTCGATTTCCGGCGAGGTATACTGCGGGTCCAACCACAAGTTCTCATTCTTCTGCGCCTGATCCCGTACC